>CBFHAJ010000001.1:0-62980 GCA_965653495.1 uncultured bacterium
CGATCCGATCGCGCTCGGCCTGCGTCAGCCCAGCGGTGACGAACTGGCTGAGCGACTTGCGGTCGGCAGCGAGCACACCCAGGGCCGCATAGCGCGCGCCCACGACGTCGCGGGCCGAATCCGCGACCTGTTGCAGCACGCGGTCGAGCGAATGCTCGGTGAAGATCTTGACTCCCGCCGACAACAGCGCCTCGAACCGGCGCCGCACGCGCGCTCCCTCGGTGCTCTCCCCGCGGGAACGTACGGAAATCCGCTTACGAGGCACGCCGCACCCTGCCCTTGAGACTGCTAGAAATATGAAGACCACACCTGATAGCGCCACCGCGTGTAGGCCGGAGGTCGGGTGGCGATCGGGGCTGGCTACACTTTCGCCGTCGCCACGGCGGCTACGATGTCGGTTTGCGAGATCACCCCCACGAGGGTGCTGTGCTCCTCGACGAACAATCGCTGCACTTCGAGGTAAGCCATCTCGCGGGCTGCATCCCGCACATCGGCGTCGGGCGCGATCGTCTCCGGCCACGGGGCCATGATCTCCTGGACCATGGTCTCCTCGAACAGCTGGTCGCGAGCCCGCGGGCTCCGCAGCCCGCTTTCCGCCTTCAGAACCTCGCGGGTGGATAGCACGCCCACCGCGCGACCAAAGCGGTCGAGCACCGGCAGCGCCGACACGCCGGCCGCGCTGAGGGCCGTGACGGCGTCGGCGACCGTCGTGTCGGCCGCGATGGTCTTCAGCGTGGTCTGCATCAGCTCGGCGACTCTCACGGTGACCTCCGCGCTGGCGATCGCGGCGTGTACGCGCACAGGGGGTCCTCGGCGAACGGATCGCCGGTCGCGGCGTAGGCGCGGGCCCGTGACCCGCCGCAGTAGGCGTGAAACTCACAGCGCCCGCACCGCCCGCCAAACAGCTCGGGCTGGCGCAACCGGCGGAACAGGGGAGCGTCGCGGTACAGTGTCACGACGTCGCTGGTACGGACGTTCCCGGCCGACACGGGCAGGAAGCCCGAAGAGTTGATGTCGCCCGTGTGCGAAATGAACATGACGCCGTTGCCGTCCCGGATGCCGGCGGCGTGCCCGCGCGCAGGAGCCCGGCGGCGCTGCAGCATCACCCGCCGCAGGTGCGGCGCCTCCGTCGTGGTCACGACCGGAGAGCCCCCGCGTCTCGACAGATCCACCAGCCAGTGCATCACGTCTTCCGCTGCAGTGGGCGAAATGTCTTCCAACACTGCTCCACGCCCGGTCGGGACCAGGAAGAACAGGCTCCACCGCGCCGCACCCAGCCGACCGGCCAAGAGGTAGATCGCCGGGAGGTCGTCCAGCGTTTCCTTCGCTACCAGCGTGTTGATCTGGAAGGGGAGCTCCGCGGCGCGCGCCGCTTGAGCGGCATCGAGGGTCCGCTGGAACGTGCCGGCGATGCCGCGCAACGCGTCGTGCCGCTCCGGCGTCGCACCGTCAAGCGACAGCGAGATCGCCTCCACGCCGAACTGCTTGAATCGCCGGATGTCTTCCCCGCACAACAACGGCGTGGCGCTGGGGGCGACCGACACGCCGAAGCCGAGCGTCCGCGCGGCGACGATGAGCGTCCACAGGTCGGGTCGCTTCAGGGGGTCGCCACCGGTGAGCACAACGTGCGGCTTGGGATCGCCGAATGTCGCCAACTGCTCGAGCAGGCGGAGGCTCTCGGTGGCCGTCAGCTCGTCGGGATGCCGCCGCTGGACCGCCGCAGCGCGGCAGTGCCGGCACGCGAGGTCGCAGGCGCGCGTCAGCTCCCAGTACACGCGCAGCGGCGCCCGGTCGAATACCAGAGTCATGGCCCCAATAAGGCCTCCGGTGCATGAAGGCGTCTGGAAGGCGGATTCAGGAGACCTTCACGCTCGCCCGCAGCGATACTCTCACCGCTCATACACAGTGGTTTCAGGGCCGGGCGGCTCTATTTCCTGCGTACCGTCACAAGTGGGAGATCAAATGAGCACCAAGGAACTGGTTGATGCGGCGGTCGAGCACATCTACACCCGTGCCGGCGTGAAGACGGTGTACGGCGAGCCGGTCGTGGTCGACGGCAAGACGATCATTCCGGTCGCGAAGGTAGCCTACGGCTTCGGCGGAGGCGCTGGCTCTAAGAAGGCGCCGGCGAGTGCGGCCGGCAAAGAGGCGCCGGCCAAGACGGGGGAAGGCGCGGGTGGCGGGGTCGCCGCCAAGCCCGTCGGCGTCGTGGAGGTCACGGACGAGGAGACGAAGTTCGTCGCCTTCGGGCAGACCAAGAAGCTCGCCTGGGCCGCGGCCGTCGGCTCGGCCGTCGGCGTCCTGCTCGGCCTGCTGCTCGGCGGGCGCCGCAAGAATTGAAGCTTCGCCCTAGTCGTCCCGCGACTTGGGATGGCTCAGCGAGTACACGTACGCCGCGACGGCGCGCACCTGCTCCGGCGAGAGGTTCGCGCCACCCATCGGCGGCATCGGCGCCGGCGATTCCTTGGGAGTCGGAACCCCCTTCTGCACGAGGCCCACGATGAACGCGTAGCTGCCGTCGCCGTTGAGCCACTTCACATCGGTCAAGTCGGGGGCGAGCCCGGCGGTCCCTTTCGCGTCCTGACCGTGGCACACGGCGCATGTACCGCCCGCGATCTTTCCGTGGAACACGCTGTCGCCCAGGGCGATCATCGCTGGCGTGATGGAGTCCGCGCCCGGCGCGGCAGCTGGTTTCGCTGGCTTCGCGGGCGCCTGCGCTGCGGCGGTCGCTGCCACCACCGCGAGCAGCAGCCCGCTCAAGACGGCTCCACGGCCACCGATCGTCGTCATCACGAGATCTCCTTCGCCCTTAAAACACCAACCACGCGAGCAGGTAGAGGGTGTTGTTGTCCGATGCGTTGCGCCCGGAGCCGTCATAGTTGCTGGTGGCGCCGTTGAACTTCGTGTACACAACATACTGCGCCGTGAGCCGGGTGTTGAGCCACGGCAGGAAGTCGAGCTCGGCGATCAGGCCGTTCGAGTTCGGGCTGCCGAGCCGGCTGCCACTCACGGGACCCGGGGCGTATCGGAGCGTGTCCGCCCCACCGGTGGTCGCGAAGTAGGCGAGGGTGGCGCCCACGCGGCCCGCCGTGTAGTACGACCCGTCGACCTTGAAGGTCTTCAGCGTGTTGCTTGCATTCGCGACCTTGGCGCTGTCGAAGGATGCCGTGAGCGTCTGCTGCTCATGGATCCAGGTGGCGTGCGCCGTGGCGTTGCCGCCGCTAATCCGGCGCTCGTATTGCGCGTCCACACCGACATCCGTGTAGCGATCGGTGGGACCGGCCACTCCCGTCGGGAAGAGCCGGGTGGACATGCCGTAGGTGCCAAGCTCGAAGTACTGCCCGCGCCAGCCGTGCTGCAAGGCGAACCGCCAGTAAGGCGCGACGCCCTTGAGGGTGTTCGCCGACAACGCGTCGGGCGGGTGCGAGCCACCCTGAAAGGCCGAGCGGTAGGCGGAGACTTCTCCGTAGATGCGGTTATCCCACAGTGCGTACGCGCCGAGGCCCGCGCTTTGCTGGGCCAGTCCGCCGTCGATCAAGGTGGCGGCCGCCGGAGCGGGTGCGACCGCGGACGACGCCCAGGGAAAGCCCCACGCAGGCGTGCTGTTCCAGACGTCTTGTACGGTCGGGTTGTTGTTGAGCGACAGGCCGTAGATCAGCTCCTTGGCAGCGAGTTTACCGTGGTTCGCATAGCGGACGTCGAAGTTGTCGATCCCGAACGATCCGTCCGGTCCGCTGTAGGTGAACTGCAGGAAGGTCCCCAGCCGCGGCGTGATCTCTTCGCCGAGGAACAGGCTCAGCTGATCGGGAAGCTCGACGTCGGTATTTTGCGTGCCCGGCTGGGCCGTCTTCGTGCGCGTGACCGACGTCATAACCATGGCGGAAACAGGCGGGATCAGGTCGATCTTGAGCGAGCGCTTGACCGTGTCGCCCGCTTCCACCACCTGCAGACCGGTGAGGGTGTACCCGTTGAGCTTGAAGCGCCGCCCGAACGGCGTGAGCTGCGGGAACGTGGTATGACACACGTTGCACGCGAGGCCCGTCTGGCGCGTGAAGCTGGGGATCACCTCGCGGTGAATCGTGTGGACGTTGACCACGAGTCCTTTCGCCGCGCGCGCGTCGTTCCGCGCGAGCATCGCGGTTCCCGCGAGCGCCACGATCGTGATCAGCCACGGCACCATTCTCGTCGTCATTGCTCCTCCCAGCGGAGTTCGGGCGGTTAAGACTCCGCTGATGTTAGAGTGAACTTCATGAAGACAGAGCCGGGCGATGCTGAAGAAACCTTCAGGAATGGCGCCGGGGCCGGGCCATGCTGGTCTAGCCCCTTCGTCGTGATAAGAGATCCCTCGTGAGCGCCTCAGCGTTTCTTCACGCTCGGCCTGCGATCATGTGCGAAGCAGGTCGGTACGGACCTCGGGCCAGGAGGACTTATGGCGTGGAAACCCATCGTAGTCGGTATGGACGCCTCTCCCGAGGCGGCCGGTGCAGCGGCGCTAGCGGGCCGGATCGCTGCAGAAGCTCATACCAGCTGCTACCTGGTCCATGCGGCACATGACCTGTGGGGATCGCTCCAGCCGGATGAGGGTGGGGAGGAGCTGCAGCGCGCGGTGATCGACGCCGCGCGCGTCCGCATCGGCGCCGTTCTGCAAGACGTAATCCCGCCCGAGCTGATCGGCACACTCGCCATTCGCTCGGGACGCGCGGCGACGCTGTTGTGTCAGGCGGTCACTGATCTGGGAGCGGAACTGGTGGTGCTCGGCGGGAAGCACCATTCGGCCCTCGGGCGCTGGCTCGGCGGCAGCACGAGCTTAAACGTGGTCCGCACGACTCATGTGCCGCTGCTCGTCACGGTGGGATCGCCCTTAGCGATTCGTCGGGTGCTGGTCGCGGTGGACGGCTCCCGCGCAGCCCCACCGACGCTGCAAGCAGCCGAGCGTCTCGCCGCTACGCTCGGTGCCGAGCTGCGCGCGCTCAGCGTCATCGAACCGCTGCCGGTCATCCCCGAGGTGACGCCGCCCTACGAGACCGCGGGCTATTACGCGCTCGCTCGGGAACAGCTCCAGCGCGACGTATGGAGCCAGATTCGCACGCCCGGCGTCGAGCCGATCATTCGCTACGGCCAGGCGGTCGAGGAGATCGCGCGAGCGGCAACCGAATGGCACGCGGACGTGCTCGTGGTGGGCTCGCACGGCCGGGGTTGGGCCGAACGGATGCTCGTGGGGAGCGTGACCGAGCGGCTCCTGAACCAGCTGCCGACCTCGGTGCTGGTGGTGCCCACGGCGATCGCCGTCGCGGAAGAGGATGAAGCTGAAAGGGCAGAAGTAGCGCGGCCGGCGGTGGCGATCGCCTGACGGCACTTCGGGAGAGAGGGCTCCATGGCCTGCTCAATGAGTCCCAACCAAGAGTCGCAAGATTGGACGCGGTCGAGCTTGGCCCCGGCAATCCTTGCATGCGCGACGCTCTTAACCGTCTCAACGGCTCTGCCCAGTTCGGCCCCGTCCCAGGACTCGCTGCTGCAGCGTGCTCAGCTTCCGAGCGCACAGTCAATCCTCGACCGCCTGCAGGTGGCAACGCTGGTCTTCCGAGGCGCAGTAACCGACGTTCGATCGATCGAAGCGAGCGGCGAACCGACGAGGAACCGTCGTTTGACCGAACACGACCCGGAGTGGCACCTCGCCGTCGTCCGTGTCGTCACGCCGTTACGAGGCTGCACGGCCGGAGACTCGGTCAGCATCATCTTTGCGGGCTCGCGAGACATCGCTTGGTTCAAAGCTCCGAAACTGAAACCAGGGCAGGATGCAGTCTTTCTTGCCCATCCTCCGAGCAGCCATGAGGGCCAGATCGGTCGTTCAACGGGGCTGGGCGCATTTCTGGACAAAGGGCCGCTCTATCTGGTCACTGAGCCCTACGACGTGATGCAGCCGAGTGATGAACCTCGGGTTCGCCGCTTGCTGTCGAAGGCGAAGGAGAGATAACCCGGAATGGGGAGGGCACCGTAGTGGGAATCCGCCGTCCGGCGCGGGTCGTGCGATGGGCGTCCCGGTCGGTCGGCCCTCCTTGTGCTGCTCGCCGCGCCAGGTGGCGCGTCCTTCGGCGCTGCGGGGCTCGTGGCGAATGCTGCTACCGTAGCGGTGCAATTCAGGGCTCATAGAGCCACGCGCGACTTACACCTGACCCCCCTGGATTCGCGTAGCCGCCAGCGAGCAAGACCCTGCCGTCAGTCAGAATTGTCGCGGTCGAAAAGAGAAATCCATCGAGCTTTGCCCCTCCAACGAGGCGGAATGAGCTCGATTCGAGATCGTAGACCTCCGGTCGTTGCGCGCCGCCGGCGATAAGAACGTTTCCGTTCTTCAGCGCAACCACCGCCTTCCCCAACTTGAAGCGTTGGGTCTTCATCTCCGGACCCGCTGCGAATTTGCCGAGTCGCGGATCATAGATCTCGGTGCTCGTGACGCGCGGGCCGCGCGGGCCGCCTATCTGTCCACCTGCAACAAGCACACGACCATCCGGCAGCAAGGCGGCGCCGAACTTGGCGCGGCGAAGGGTCAGGCCGCCTGTCTGCGTGAAGCGCTGGGTTGACGGGTCGTACACATCGACCACTGCCGAACCAATCACTAATACACGTCCATCCTTGAGCAACACTGCCTGGGTTGGATCAGGTATATCTGTGACGCCAGCCGGTACGAAGCTCCCGCGCCCAACGGCGTATAACTCGGCGGTCGCGAAGCCATTCGCGGACGGCTCGGACCCGCCCACGAACAGAATGTCCCCGTTCGCCAAGCGTACGATGCGAGCGTCCGCTCTTGGGGTGGTCATGTGGCCCGCACGGGCGAACGTTCCGGTGACCGGATCGTACAGCTCAGCGGCATCCGTATAACACGGCTGATCGCAGCCGGTTGAGCCACCCGTCACGAGCACCTTGCCGCTCGGGAGCGCCTCGGCCATCACCCCCCACCCATGAGCCGATTGCGGCTCCCCGGTTGGCTTGAACTCGCCAGCGGTAGGGTCAAAGACTTCGGCGCTTGATTGCATCACTCCGTTGCGCGCGATTCCGCCAACGACCAGGACGCGCCCGTCGGGGAGCAAGGCCGCCGCATGATCGAAGCGGCTTGAACTCATGTTTCCGGTAGAGACGAGGCGCCCAGCGTCGGAATCGTGCGATCGCGCACGTCCTGCTGTTCTTCCGGTCATTGCCGAGATAAGCGCCAGCGCCGCGCAGGCTCGTCTCATCGTCCCTCCAGGTCTTCGGGCCTTGGCTCTTTGGACGCGATCATTGCTCCCGTATGATGCGTTTCCCTGCCCTCCGGTTTGAATCAATTTTCCTAGGGTAGTCCTATTACTGATTCAACACGAGGCGGTGCACCAAGGCGAGTGGGCGTTCAAACGGTCAAACACCCCGGCAAACGCGCTCGGAGAATTGCCGCGCGACGCATTGCTCACTGCTGACGAAGGTAGCCGACTGGCTCAAGGTCGCACGCCGCCAAGTACAGAGGCTGCGAATCCCATGGATCGATCTCGGCCGGAAGACGCCGCGCTACCAGGTCAAGGACGTGATGGCGTGGCTCGAGGCTCGCCGCCGCGACACTGAATGGCCGCGGCCTTCGAGTACCTGAGCCATAAGCCGCCTCTGCCACGACGGCAAGAGGCCCTTCGCCCCCTTTGCTCCCCTTTCCTTCGGTTTTCTCCGCTTCTACCTTTCGGGCCGTGCGCTGCCGGGACTGACTACGGATCAAGAGGCTGGGGGTTCGAGTCCTCCTGGGCGCACCTGCTAGACGGGTAGAGAATAGATTGCGAGACGGGTAGAGCCGCAGCATGAGGATCACCCCTACCCGTCTACCCGTCTCTCCGTTTGTCCGCCTAGGTTTTCGGGGCGTAGCGCAGCCCGGTTAGCGCGCCTGGTTCGGGACCAGGAGGTCGGTGGTTCAAATCCACTCGCCCCGACTAAGTAGCACAGGACCTTAGTCTTACGACTGTCGTCCTCCCGAGTCCTGCCGTGACTGCTGTGGTTACGCGGATGACCAATCCGCCGCCCGATGTTCCTAGAGACTGTTGCTGCGATGAGCTCAAACACGCGGCCCTGCCTGCCCACGGCGGTCAGCCTCCAACTCCTCTGGGGGCCTGGCTTGTGCCAGCCACCTGCCGTCGAGGCTGAACGCAATATCCGCCCCCTCTTCCGCGTCCGGCCAGTGTGCTAACCGCGCTCCCTTGTGCCGGGTCGCAACACGAAAAAGACCTACCGCCCCGCCTGAACCGCCGCTCGATATCTCGCGGGCGTGGTCCCCACGATTCGATGGAAGGCCCTCGTGAGGTGACTCTGGTCGCAAAACCCGACCTCCGCGGCAACCTCGGCGAGGGAACGCTGGGTCTGGGCGATGAGGCGGGTGGCATGCTCGACGCGAACACGAGCGACGTACTCCGCAACCGCGAACCCGTGGCGCGCCCGGAACGTTCGGGCGATGTGGATTGGATGTACCCCCACGAGCGGGGCGAGGGCGGCGAGCGACGGTGGCGCGCGGAACTCGTCGCGGAGGATGTCCTCGATGACGGTGAGCCAGCGCGGCGCGGCATGCGCCGTCAGCGCGGACACCTCACGCTGGAGCATGCCAAGCAGCTCCAGCATCAAGCCTTCGATGAGGATAGCGGACGCTTGGTCCTGGCGGCGACTCTCATCGCGGATGCGCATCGCCGCCCAGGGCACGATCCCCGTCGTGAAGACGCGTGGCTCCTGGAGCACACGAGTCATCTCGCCGACGCGATCGAGCCATCCCTCGCCCAGCTCGATCGCGAACACGCGACCGCCATGCTCGGTAAATCGGTCCCAGTGCACTTCGCCCGCCGGGTGATAGATCACCGTTCGGGTGGAGCAGTGCCGCGTCCCGCCCTCGTAGCCTTCGTTCCACCGACCCTCAAGGACCAGGCAGAGATACGGAGAGGAGTGCGCGTGCGGCGGCGTCATCTCCCCACCCGGGTGTACCTTCTCGGTCAGCAACAGTCCCGCCACTTCGTTCGCGCGCACCCTGCGGCCGTAGTAGGTGCCCCGGGGCAGCACGACGCTCCATCGCTGATGCTCACGAGCGATCATGAATTCACTTTAACGGAAAAGAGGTTTGGGAGGTACAAGACGCTCCGCAGGGGCCGGTATATACTGGTCCTCTCATGGCATCCCGACGGGCGTGGTCGCTGGTCTTGGCGCTGTGCCTCCAGGTGGCGGCGGGCCTTGCGGCGCAGAACGCCTTCCTGACACCGCCCGACAACCTGGTCGGCGATGGCATTCCCCCGATCCCCAGCGCACTCAAGACTCAGGTTGAGCCCTACACCCGCGCGCGCGCCGCCGAGTTATTGAGTTGGCATCCCGTCACGCGCGAGATGCTCATTGCGACGGGGTTCGCGAACGTCCCCCAGGTCTATCTCGTCGAGATGCCGGGCGGCGCGCGCCGGCAGCTGACGTTTTTCGAGGATCGTCCGACGAGGGGCGTCTCGTACCAGCCCACCACGGGCGCCTATTTCCTCTTTCTAAAAGACAGCGGCGGCAACGGGAACACGCAGATCTACCGCTACGATTTCGCCGACGCGAAAATCACGCTACTGACCGATGGTCGGTCGCGCAACAGCGCGGGGGTGTGGGCGCACGGCGGTGACCGGATTGCCTACACCTCCACCCGACGCACCGGCCGAGACGCGGATCTGTACGTCGTGAATGCATTAGATGCGCAGAGCACGCGGATGGTTGCGGCCCTCGAGGGCGGCGGATGGTACGCGCTCGACTGGTCACCCGACGACCGCAGCATCTTGATGCAGGAAGGCCGGTCGATCAACGAGAGCTATCTCTGGCGCGTCGACGTGCAAAGCGGCGCGCGTACGCCGCTGACCACCACGAGTGACTCAGCCACCGCGTATGAGGCAGCGCGCTTCACGCGTGACGGACGCGGCCTCTTTGTTCTCACCGATCGGGGAGCGGAGTTCAAACGCCTCGCCGTGCTCGACCTGCGCACGAATCACCTCCGGTTCGTCACCGCCGGCATTCCCTGGGACGTCGCTGAATACGACATCACGGCCGATGGCAAGACGGCTGCGGTGGTGACCAACGAGAACGGTCTTTTCGTTCTGCATCTAATCGACACCGCGACTGGGAAGGAGCGCAGCAATTCCGGTCGTCGCGCGCCGCTCATCGGGGTGACCGAAGTGCGCTGGCACCCGAGCGGACGGTGGCTGGGGTTCGACATGACCTCCGCCCGCGCGAACACGGACGCGTATTCGTTGGACGTGGCGACGGGCAAGCTTGAGCGGTGGACGTTCAGCGAGCTGGGAGGCATCGCCACCAACCAGTGGGTCGAGCCAGAACTGATCAAATGGAAGGGCGCCGACGAACGGGAAATGTCCGGATTCCTGTACCGGCCGCCGGCACGATTCACGGGCAAACGGCCGGTGATCATCGATATCCACGGGGGACCCGAGGAACAGTTTCAGCCCTGGTTCATGGGAAGCGACAACTATCTGCTGAATGAGTTGGGAATCGCGCTGGTGCATCCCAATATTCGCGGCTCTTCAGGCTTCGGGAAAACGTTCCTGAAGCTCGACAACGGTGTGCTGCGGGAGAACGCGTACCAGGATATCGGCGCGCTGCTCGACTGGATCGCCGCTCGCCCCGACCTCGACGCCGCGCGGGTGATGGTGACCGGCGCGAGCTATGGGGGCCACATGACGCTCGTCACCGCTGCACGCTATGCTGAGCGCATTCGGTGCGCGGTCGACATCTTCGGCCCGTCCAATCTCGTCACGTTCCTCGAGCACACGGCCGAGTATCGGCGCGATCAGCGGCGGGCGGAGTATGGGGATGAGCGCGACTCGGTGGTCCGCGCGTTCATGGAGCGCACCGCACCGCTGAACAACGCCTCCAAGATCACGAAGCCCCTGTTCGTCGTGCAGGGCGCCAACGATCCGATTGTGCCTCCGAGCGAATCGGAGCAGATGATTCGGGCAGTGCGGGCGAATGGCGTGCCGGTGTGGTATTTGCTAGCGAAGAATGAAGGGCACGGCTTCACGAACAACGCGGACCGCGATTATCAGTTTTACGCAACCGTCTTATTCATCAAGACTTATCTTTTGAACTGACCCTGGTCCCTGGATGGGCCGGGATGTCCCGCGGCCCCAATACAAACTGCGAATTCCAAGTACGGGGCCTGGTTCCAAGTGCCAGTGTTTCCTAGCGCCCTCGAGCGCTTTGCCGGAGCGTTTGCCTTTGTGGAATTCCGTCGAGGGCTAAGGCTTGCTCCGGAGTTGGCAAGCTCAACGGCAGCCCGACGCCGGCGTCGCGCGCCAGTGACCGAAGTCTTCTTGTTGCCACTTCGGCTGCCACTTCTGCGGTCCTTTCGCTGCGATCAAGACGCCCAGTGCCTCGTTCAGCCGCCGCGGTCCCTCGCGTTCGTAGCCAGCCGTCGGCGCAGGCATGCCCTTCAGCACCGCCACGATCCGCCCGAGTCCCTCCTGAGGGGCGCACTGCAAGTCCCCGGCGTCGTTCCACCTTTCGCTCTTACCGCCCTCCTCACGTCTGCTCCAGCGCTCCGCCCCATTGCAAGCGCGCGCACTCGGGGCAGATGCCGTGGCTGAACTCGACCTGGCTGTGACTCCGGACATACGACTCGAACTGCTCCCAGCTGCCTAGGTCCGTCAGGACGCGCTTGCAGTTGGCGCAGATTCGGATCAGTCCCTGGAGCGTCTTGACCTCGAGAAGCGCAGTTTGCAGCTCGCGTAGCAAGGTCTCCTTAACCTCTTCTGCCCGCTTCCGGTCGGTGATGTCGATCCAGACGCCAACGGCTGCGCCGGGTGCCGCGTTCGGCTCCTGGATGAGCCGCAACTCGTCTCGGATCCAGCGATAGGTCCCGTCACCGTGACGGAACCGATACTCGCACGTGAATTGTCCCGAGGCGACGAGAGCGGCCCCGCTTGCTAGAGCGCTCTCCCGGTCGTCGGGGTGGAGGTGCTCGGTCCACCACGATAGCCCCAGGGCGGTTGCAGCGTCGTAACCCATGACTCGTTGGATGTTGTCGCTGACCCAGTCGGGCGTGAATCGTCCGTTGTCGACGTGGACGGCGTAGAGGATGGCGTTGCTCGAGGCCAACAGCCGCTGGAGCCGCGCCTGCGCGATCCGCACCTGGCGTTCCCCGTGCCGCGCCACGACTGACGTCAGCACCGCAAGGCCGAGCACGATCACGGTGGTGCCCGCGACGCCGACCGCGCTGAGCGCGGAGGCGGGGACGCTGCTATCCGGCGCGCCCCCGGGCCCGCTCAGGAAGGTCGCCGCCGCCATCCCGGTGTAGTGCATGCTCGGAATGGCAAGGCCCATCAATACCGCGCTCCCGACCTTCCTCCAGTTCCACGTCTCTGCCTTCTCGCGACCATAATAGAACGCGAACCAGAGCGCCGCAGCGGAGACGCCAATCGCGATAACGACCGAGAGGACGACGAGCCACCAGTTCCAGCGCACCGTCCCGGGAAGGCGCATCGCCGCCATTCCGGTATAGTGCATGGTGGCGATCCCGGCGCCCATGACAACGCTGCCCGCGGCGGTCCGCATCGCCGTCAACTCTTCGCGACTGGCGACGTAGAGGGCGACCGCGGACGCCAGCACCGCTGCGAGGAGCGATTGCGCGACCGTTGGCACATGGTAGAGCACGGGAACGGGCAGTCGGAAGGCGAGCATTCCGGTGTAATGCATCGACCAAATGCCAAGACCCATCGCGCACGCCCCGCCCGCGACCCAAGCCGCCTGTCCACGACCCCGTGCGGCTGTCACCTGGCCTGCCAGGTCCAGGGCCGCGCCGGCGGCGAGGATTGCGATGACCACCGACAGCGCGACGAGTCGGAGGTCGTAGCTGCCAGCGATCGGCGTCACTTCGCGTCGAGCACGTCGCGCACCTTGCGCGCGAGCGCGGCCGGGGTGAAGGGCTTCTGGAGGAAGTTCAGTCCCGGCTCGAGCATCCCGTGGTGCACGATGGCGTCGTCCGTGTACCCCGAGACGTAGAGCACCTTCGTGGCAGGACGCGTCAGCGCGAGCCGCCGCGCCAGGTCGCGGCCACTCGCCCCGGGCATCACGACATCGGACACGAGCAGGTGAATCGACTCTGCGTGCGCGGCAGCCAGTGCGAGCGCCTGCGTCGCGTCTTCGGCCTCGAGCACGGTGTAGCCGAGCTTCTCGAGGAGCGCCTTCGCGAGCGGCCGGAGTATCGCGTCGTCCTCGGCGAGGAGGATCGTCTCCGTGCCTGTCACCGCCTCCGCCTCGCGTGGTGGCGCCACGCGCTCAGCGGGCGCGTCGACCCGTGGCAGATAGATCTTGAACGTCGTGCCCCGGCCAGGCTCCGAGTACACCCAGATGTAACCGCCCGACTGCTTCACGATGCCGTATACCGTCGAGAGCCCGAGGCCGGTCCCGCGACCCTTCTCCTTGGTGGTAAAGAACGGCTCGAAGATCCGGGCCTTGGTCTCGGGCGTCATGCCGCTGCCGGTGTCGCTCACTGCGAGCATCACGTAGCGGCCGGGAGTCACCGGCTGGTGCAGCTCGGCGTACTGCTCGGTCAGGTCCGCGTTCGCGGTCTCGACGATGAGCTTGCCCCCTGTCGGCATGGCGTCGCGTGCGTTGACCACGAGGTTCATGATCACCTGCTGGAACTGTCCTGGGTCGGTGCGCACATTGCCAGTTTCGACAGCCAGATTGAGACGCACCTCCACGTCTTCGCCGAGCAGTCGTCGCAGCATCTTGTCGACCTCTTCGACCAGATCGTTCAGGCTCAGGACGATGGGTTCGAGCACCTGCTGGCGGCTGAAGGCGAGCAGCTGCCTGGTGAGCGAGGACGCGCGTTGGGCAGCCTTGCGAATCTCTTCGAGGTCCTGCCGCGCCGGGCTGGCGGCTGGCAGTTCCTCCAGCATCAGGTCGGCGTACCCGAAGATGGCGGTCAGCACGTTGTTGAAGTCATGCGCCACGCCACCAGCCAAACGGCCGATGGCCTCCACCTTCTGCGACTGGCGGAGCTGCTCTTCCAACTCGCGACGCTCCGTGATGTCGCGATAGTTGGCGACGATCGCTCGCACGCCGGGCTCGGAGAGCAGGTTTGTGAACGTGCTCTCGCAGAGTCGCCATGACCCGTCTTGGTGCCGTACTCGCGCCTCGAGCCCGACCTTGCGCGCTTCGGAGCGCAGTCCCTTCACGAACTGAGGTTGGACCTGCGCCAGATCGTCCGGGTGGAGGAGGTCGAGGGCGTTTCGTCCCACCAGCTCCGTGGGGTCGTAGCCGAGGATCGCGGCGGTCGCGGGGCTGGCGTACGTTATGCTGCCGTCCGACCTGAACAGGGCGATCCCATCCGCGCTGTTCTCGATCAGCGCACGGAAACGCTGCTCGCGCTCCGCCAGCGCTTCCTCCGCCGCTTTGCGCTCGATCGCATAACGCAGGACACGCGCCAGGAGGTGCCCCTCAATCCGCCCCTTTACGACGTAGTCCTGCGCACCCGAACGCACGGCCTCGAGTGCCACGCGCTCGTCGTCGAGGCCGGAGATGATGACGATGGGCTCGTGTGGCAGCCTGCGTCGCGCCCGCACGAACGTGTCGAGCCCGTTGCTATCGGGGAGCCCCAGGTCCAGTAGCACGACGTCCACAGCGGCGTGGTCGACGCGATCCAGGGCGACCTCAAGGCGATCGACACGCTCGAGGTCGAACGCAACCGCCTGCACCTCGCGAAGCAGCTCGAAGATGAGCCGCGCATCGCCCGGATTGTCTTCCACGAGCAGCACTCTGATCGGGCGCACGCCGGCCGAGGCGGTCACGGCAGTCTCACGATTTGCAGCCAGAATTGCTCGATCGAGTTGACTGCCTCGACGAACTGCTCCAGGCCGATTGGTTTCGTGACGTAGGCGTTGGCGTGCAGCCGGTAGCTCTGCTGCACGTCGCGTTGCTCCCGCGAACCGCTGACCACGACGACCGGGATGTGCCGGAGCTGGGGGTCGGCCTTGATGTCGGCCAGCACCTGCCGGCCGTCCTTCCCCGGAAGGTTCAGGTCGAGGAGGATCAGGTCCGGAAGGCGAGCGTCGGCAAAATGACCTTCCCGCCGCAAGTACGCGAGCACGTCTGTGCCGCTCGTCAGGACGCGCACGCGATTACGCACTTTGGCGCGTTCGAGCGCGCGGGTCGTGAGGGCCGCGTCGTCGGGACTGTCCTCGACCAGCAAGACGTCGATCGGCATGCCGCTCAAGGCCCCACTCATATCCGTGACAGCTTCACGATCTCGAGCCAAAAGTGCTCGATCGACCCTACCACCTTGAGAAACTGCTCCAGATCCACCGGCTTGGTGACGTACGCATTGGCCCGCAGGCGATAGCTCTCGGCGATGTCCTTCTCGGCCTGCGACGTCGTCAGAATGACCACCGGGATGTGCTTGAGGCCGTCGTCGTTCTTGATCTCGTCCAGCACCTCCCGCCCATCCTTTTTGGGGAGGTTCAGATCCAAGAGGATGAGGTCAGGCGTGGGAACGGAGGCGTACTTGCCCTGCCGCCGGAGAAAGGCCATTGCTTCGACACCATCGAGTGCCACGTGCAGGTTGTTCCGCACCTTCGCGTCGCGCAGGGCCTCACGCGTCAGGCGGGCGTCACCGGGATTGTCCTCGACGAGCAGGATCTCGATCGGTACGAGCGTGGGGGCGGTCATTCTCAGGCCTCCGTGCCGGCCGGGAGCGTGAAGGAGAACGTGGAGCCCTGCCCAGGTGATGACTCGACCCAGATGCGGCCGCCATGCCGCTCCACGATCTTCTTCGCGATCGCCAGCCCGATCCCCGTGCCCGGGTAGTCTTCCTTCCCGTGAAGCCGCTGGAAAATGATGAAGATCCGGTCGAAGTACTGCGGATCGATCCCGATTCCGTTATCGCGGACGCCGAACACCCACTCACGGTCGCGTCGCTGCGCAGAGATCTGAACTTGCGGGCGACCGGGACCGCGGAATTTGAGCGCGTTGGAGACGAGATTAAGAAACAAGTGCTCGAGCTGGCCAGCATCACCAGAGACCATCGGTAGCCCGTCGCGAGTCACGGTCGCACCCGTCTCCTCAATCGTGAGCTTCAAGTGCGCGAGGGCATGGTCAACCACGGCGCCCACGTCGGTCGGGGCGAATGCGGCACCGCGCGTCCCGACCCGGGAGAACGCCAACAAGTCCTCGATGAGGCGCTGCATCCGGAGCGCGCCGTCGAGTGCGTACCCGATGAACTCGTCAGCGTCGGCATCGAGCTTCCCCTTGTAGCGCTTTCCCAGGAGCTGCACATAGCTGCCCACCATGCGGAGCGGCTCCTGGAGGTCGTGTGACGCCACGTACGCGAAGCGCTCCAGCTCTTCGTTCGAGCGACGCAGCTCCTGCTCGGCGCGCTTGCGCTCGGTGATGTCGACGACCGAGGCGAGGACGAACAGCCCCTCGTCCGTCTCAAGCGGGTTGAGCCCGATCTCGACGGGGACTTCGCGGCCGTCCTTGCGGACGCCGAAGAGATCGCGACCGGCCCCCATCGCCCGGGTCTGCGGGCTGCCGAAAAACGCCTCCCGATACCCGGGGTGCCGTTCCCGGAGCCGTGCGGGCACGAGCACTTCGATCGGTCGACCCAGGAGTTCCTCGCGCGGATACCCAAAGAGCCGCTCGATCTCCCGGTTCACGAGGACGATCTTCCCCTCGCGGTCGATCATGAGCATGCCGTTCGGGGACGACTCGACCGCGGCCCGGAAGCGCGCCTCTGCTCGCCTTCGGGCACTGATATCGACGACGGACGCGAGGACGAACATGCCTTCGTCGGTCGCGAGGGGATTCAGACCGATCTCGACGGGGACCTCGCGGCCGTCTTTGCGCCGGCCGAATAGTTCGCGCCCCGCCCCCATCGCCCGAGCTTCCGGACTGGAGAGGAACCCGGAGCGCAATTCCGGGTGTCGGGCTCGTGTCCCTTGCGGGACGAGCGTCTCGATCGCACGTCCGAGGAGCTCATCGCGAGAGTAGCCGAACAGCCGCTCGATCTCGCGGTTCACGAGGACGATCGTCCCCTCGCGATCGACCATGACCATGCCGCTCGGGGACGACTCCACCGCCGCTTCGAACCGCTCCTGGGCGCGCTTACGCTCGGCCAGGTCCCGCGCTCGACCGGCCATCTCCGCCTCAAGTCGCTGCCGTGACTGATGCGTGAGGCCCCACGCCCCCACGCCACCCGCCGCCACGAGCGCCAACGCGATGATGCTGACGCCCGCGAGGAAGCTCGTTGCGGGAGCCAGCACACGCTCGCGGGACAACTCTACCAGAAGAATCCAGGGAGTCCCCGCGATTGGGGTTGCTCGGGCGATGTACATCGTGCCGCTGTGGGCATAGTCGACGATGTCGCGCTGGGTATGCAGGTCGACGGGCGGGGGCGCGACCGGACCGGACAGGTCAGTCCACACATCGCCTCGTTCATTCCCGATACGCAGACCCGCATCGGGCCCGATGATCTCGGTGAGCTGCCGAGTCGCCTCCGGCTGTGCGTGTACCCGTCGCCAGTTGACCACGTAGCCGGCCGGTGGGCCGCCGCTCGAGACGGTCGCGATCACCGGAAACACCACAGTGTCTCCGATCTGGCGTAGGTCACCGAACGCACGGCCGCCCCCTGTCGCCGCGGACGCCATAAGCCGCCGCGTCGCGCTTGTATCCCCGACGGGTAAGGCCCACCCCGTGGTCAGCAGGCGGTCGCCCGCAGAACGCCACAGTTCGACCGCTGCGTTGAGTGAGTCGCGTGTTCTCAAGGCTTGCAGGGCCCGCACCGCCGCCGTTCGACTCGCTGGGCTGGGGCGAACGCTTGCGAGATAGGTCCGAATCGCTGGATCGCTAGCGACCTGTCGCACCTCGCCGAATCGCTGTGGCGCTCCGGCGGTCAGGCTCGCTTCGAGCTGCTTCGTCACGCGCTGCAGGTGCTCGCGGGCGGCACTGAGTAGGACGCTTCGAACCTTCGCGTAGGCGAGCCAGGAGAACGCGCCGATGGCAACCACGAGCAGGCCGCTCATGAGCAACGGGAGTCGGAGCTCGAGCGGCTTGGTGGCGAGCCGGAGGCGCATCATACGACCTGCCCCTCGACTGTGCCGGGGAGTTTCTGAAGGTTGGTCACAAAGGCCTTCACCGGCTGCCGCTCGAGCGGCGTGTCCTCGGCTACGAACACATGAGTGATCTATAGTTGCTTACCTGTGGCGTCGGCGCTATATGATCCCGAAAGAATCCCGAACCACGTTGCCCCGGCGCACCTTGGAGCGCTTTGCCGGACCGTTTGCCTTTCGGGATCTCGGTCCGAGATGCTTAGGCTTGCGAGCGCGACGAGAGCCCGGAGCTGGGGCTCGCACGCCAGTAACCAGGTTCTTCTTGTTGCCACTTCGGTTGCCACTTCCCCTGCGAATCGGCGTATATTCCGCCCGCGGCTCCCCGAAAATCGACCGTCGGGACGCGCAAATTTCCCTACGGGCTGCTAGTCGTTACAATCCTTGGACGGCGAGGTCGGTGGTTTCAATCCACTCGCCCCGACTGAAACGTTTGTGACTGCTCTGCTGTCGTGGCGCGCCGCGCCCCCGCGGCCGCTCCTTCCGCCCGGAGAGACCCACTGCTTCGCCTTCACGCTCGATCCGCCGTCGGCTCGCGTCGCGGCGCTGGAGCGGCTGCTCTCCCCCGACGAGCGGGAGCGCGCCGGGCGATTCCATCACGAGCGGGACCGTCGCCGCTACGGCGTCGGCAGGGGGCAGCTGCGGACCATTCTCGCTCGGGTTCTCGAGAGCGAAGCCGGCGCCCTAAGCTTCCGCTACGGGACTAACGGCAAACCGGCATTGCAGGGCCCGAGCGAACACGAGCGACTCAGATTCAACCTGTCCCGCTCGCACGAGCTCGGCGTGCTCGTGATTCAGTGGGACGAAGAGGTCGGAGTCGACGTGGAGCACGTGCGCCCGTTTCCCGACGCACTCGACATCGCCAAGCGGTTCTTTGCCCCCGAGGAGTACACGGCGCTGCGCGCTCTCCCCGCCACGTCGTTGGACGCCGGGTTCGTCAGCTACTGGACTCGGAAGGAAGCGGTGGTGAAGTCGCTGGGCCTGGGGCTCGCCCATCCCATGGGCGGCTTCGTGCTGGCGCGATCCGTGAGCGCCGCGGGCGAGCGGGTCGTAATCCCGGATGCAGGTGCGACGCGAAGCAGTTGGGTCGTCCCGCTGCCAGCTCCAGCAGGGGACTACGTCGCCGCGGTCGCGACGACGTGCCAGCCCGGGCCGCTCTTGTGCTGGGCCTGGGGTGACGCGACGAGCACGACGCCGGAGTAGTGGAGTACCGTGCCGGGTAGGACCCGGCTAGCTTGGTGGTTGCGCGCCAGTAGCTCAGCTGGATAGAGCGTCGGCCTCCGGAGCCGAAGGTCCCGCGTTCGAATCGCGGCTGGCGCATGACGTTACGAAAACGGATGTGCCATTCAACACTGCGGGCGTCGCGAAGGGGGCCTCGGCATTGCCCCTGGCGCCGCGGCCACCAGTTGGAGGCCGAGGACCCGCCGCTGCTGGACGATTTGACGCACGGCGGCCGTGCCCTTTCGCGCCGGGTCATACCGCCATTGCACGACCGTAAGGAGAACGGCGTCGGCGAAGATGCGGTTGTTCGTATACACGATGTGCGCCGTCCCAGACTCCGGCACGCCACTCGTATCGACCACCACCTCGATCACCGCTGAGTAGCAGGCAAAACCGCCGGCGGGCAGTTCGCGTGGCTCAAAGTCTGGCAGGACTTGCGGATTGCGCAGGTGCGCACGCCGATCCACGGCACAGTCGCGATAGATCGATCCGCCGGCGAGATACACGGAATCCGCTTGTCGCAATGGGCATGCAGGCTGTCGCGCTTGGGTCGTCGCCCCGGCGCAGGCGGCGACTACGGCGACCAGAGCGATGACTGGCCGTGCCAACATGGGGCTGCTCCTGTGAAGGCGCCCAGGTGATGCGGGACCGCGACAGGCCACCTGCGATCTGTGGCCTGTCGCAAGTCCAGTGCCGATTGTCGTGGTGTGGGAGCGGGCCTCTACGGCACCCGCGTCGCGGTCCAGCGGCCATCGGCAACGCCCTCAACCTTCATCCGGCCGCCCGCAGCATCGCCATCGATCCACCCGGCAAGTAGCGCTGGAGCGGTGCCGGGATCTTCAGGGCCCTGCTTGGGCAGTTCCGCGTCGAACCGGCACTCGACATAGCCATCGCGCCACGTTCCGGTAACGGGGCGAGCCTTGCCGAGGGCACCGGACCAGGTCCCAGTCAGCTTGCTGCTATCGCGCGTGAGCTGCAGCGTACCCTCGAACGGCCCGGCGTCGCTCGCAAACTTCACCTGCCACGTGCCGCTCGCGTCCGCCCCGTTCTTCACGGGCAGCGGGGTCGACGGGGTGATACGGACGTTCGAGAAATACGCCTCCTCGCCCTGGTACCCCCACAGGGCGACGCCACCGCGCAAGTCCTGGCCCTTGAGGCCGTCCACCACCAGGCTGGGATTCGCTGCTCCGTTGAGATACAGCTTGGCGGTGCGGCCCTTCACCTCGATCTTGACTTTCGTCCACATCTCCGGCTGCAGTTCCGCATAGGTCTCGTACACCGACGGCCACGTGCGCCGCAGCTTGTACCACCCGAAGTCCGGCTCGGAGCTGTATTGCACCGAATGATTCCGCATCGCCTGGTCATCGGCGTGGGCGTTCCCCGGCCGCAGATAGAACAGCTCGTACCGCGATGCGTCCGGCTGCGCCCGGAACGCGATGCCGACAAAACCAGGCATCCTCACCCCTGGCGGCGTGGTGATCTTCAGAGCGATGTCAGCTTCGATCACACCATCCTGAAAATCGCTGCCCTTGAGCAGCGCGAAGCCATCCTTCTCCGTGTCCTTGGTGAGTCGCACGGCCTTGCGGCCCTTGTATTGAACGGGGTCGGCCTTGAGGTTCAGCAGGACGAGATCTTTCGTGTCGCTGAGGGCAAACGTCTGAGCCTCAGACGTAGCCGGACTGAAGACGGTCCAGACCAGCAGGATCGCGAACGCGACTCGAGACATAGTTTTCTGACCTCCGAGCGGGGGGACGGGGAGCTGGCAAACTGAATCGGTACGCGTTTCAGTCGCTTCGCGTTTCCAGTCCATCAGTCCCTGACAGGCACCGCCTTCATGAGCCGGGCCAGGGCGGTCTTCAACCCTTCGCTCGCCGCCGCCTCTCCCCGAGAATGCCCCAGCCGGACCACGACCAGCTGGTGCGACGGGATCATCAGTGTGTATTGGCCGCCGGCCCCGGCCATGTAGTAGGCGCTCCGCTCCACAGGGAACACGCTGTCGCCGTTGATCCAGAAGAACCCGCCGTACACCGGCCGATGGTCGGCGGCCCAAGCCGGCGCCAGGGTACTCACGAATTGGACGAACCCCTGCGGCAGAATCCGCTCGCCGTGCCACACGCCATCCTGCAGGTAGAGATCCCCCAGCCGTGCCCAGTCCCGAGCCGAGCCCAGCTCGTAGCCCTGCGTCAGAAAGTCCCCGTAGGGATCGGTCTCCATCACCATTGATCGGATGCCGATGCGGTCGAACAAGGCTCGGCGCGGAAACGCGAGGTACTGCTCCCCGCGTTTTTCCACGGCCAGGCGGATGAGATAGTTGACCAGCACCGGATCGGTGTTGCGGTACCGGCCCACGGTGCCGGGGGGCCACTCGAGCGGGCGCGTGGCAGCATAGTGAAAGGCGTTCACGCTGCCCGTGTACAGGTACAGATGATCGGGATACGGACCCGACGGATCGAAGTCGGGGTCGAGCGGGGAGCGGATCCGGATGCCGCTCGACATCTGCAGCAGGTCGGCGATGCGGATCTTGGCGCGCGGGTCCCCTCGGCCCCGCCACTCGGGAATAGGGGCTGGCTGCTCGAGCGTGTAGACGCCCTGCTTGATGAGAATGCCCATGAGCGTGGCCGTGAGACTCTTCCCCATCGACCAGCTCTCGAGCGGCGTGTGCGGCGTGATACCGGAGCCGTAACGCTCACCAATTATGCGTCCTCTCCACGTCACCACGAACGCGGCGGTCATCGCTGCGGCAGGTTGAAAGGCCGCATCGACGGCCGATCGGACTGCCGCGGTGTCGACGGAAGCTGGCAGCGGATCGCTGGGCAGCACGTCGCCCATTGGCCACGGCTGGGTTGCAGGATCGGGCAGGCGACTCGTCACGTGCACGGGCTTGAATCCGAGGGACGGCTTTCCGGTCGGGAGGGTCACGCACCCTTGGTCTCCGACGTACTTGGCCGTGCGCTGCACTCCGTTCGGGAGCGTCACGTGCACGACCTTGCCGGCACGATCGATCTCGGGCTTGCCGAGCTTGGCCCGCGCCTCGGCAGGCGCCGTGAAGAAGCCGACATTTTGGGCCGCGAAGGCAGGGTCGAGGCCCGTGATGAACACCGCCGAGCACATGATCTGGGCGAACCCGGCCGCCTCGTGTTCGAGGGGGTCTCCAGGGGGCGGCTCGTACGGAGTGTTGAGCTCGAGCGACCTGGCGCGGGCGATCAGCGAGTCCCGCTGCGCATGCGAGTCCTGCGCAACAACGGGCGCGGGCACGCCGGTGAGCGAGAGCAAAGCTGCTGAAAGAAGCGCGCGCATCTGTAGATCTTACTTTGCCACTGGCTGCGCGAACAGGACCGTATGCCCACCCGGCTCTAACACGCCAACCTCCTCCATCCCGTAGGATGTACGCCGCCGCTCCACGGCACGGGGCAGTCCCGCGAGCTGAGCCTCGATAGCCGCGATATCGGAAACCTCCAGAAAGAGGCCGACCGATGCACCCCGGGACCGCGGCACCTTGCGGCCGAGATCCTTGTCGACGCTGGCCCAGGTCTGGTACATCAGCTCGGCGCTATCTTTGGCGAGGATCACGAAACCGAGGCGGTCCCCTTCGGGCACCGCCACGACCTGCGTCCAGCCGAGGCGCTTGACCCAGAACTCGAGGCAGGGCTCGATCGCTTCTACCATGAGGACGGGCGTGAGCTTCTTCGTGATGGCAGTCGGCATACGGTGTGACTCCGGTCGAGGTGATGGATGGAGAATGTAGCCGACCACGCGGATGGCGTCTTGGAAAAATGGAATATCCCGCCGGGCTACGCCGAGCACGCGCCGCCGGCTGAGCTGGCCAGCCGTGTGGCGTGCTTTTGGACCCGGCGCGCGGCGCACCCGCACGTCCGGTCCCCGGGGCTCCGCGTGCTCCCCGACGGCTGCGTCGACTTCATCGTGACGTTCGGGCGCGCGGGGTCTATCGCGGTCGGGGCGATGACCAAACCGCTCGTCGTGCGCGCCGGCCCGCGGCTTTCCATCGGGGTGCGGTTTCGTCCCGGCCAGGGCTTCGCGGCCTTCGGCATTCCCGCGGCCGCGGCGACCGATGCGCTCCTGGAGCTGAGCGACGTCGAGCCGGAGTCGCGGACCCTTCAGGACCGCCTGGTGCGGCTCGAGAGTGACCGAGAGAGACTCACCCACTTCATCGCGTTCGTGCGCCGGCGGCTCGCTCGGGCACCGGACGTCCCGGCGAGCGTGCGGGCCGCGGTGCACCGGATCGAGCGCGCGGCCGGGAATGTGCGCGTCGCGGACCTGCCCGCAGATACCGGCGTGACGCGCCAGCAGCTGGCGCGCCAGTTCGCGATGCACGTCGGGGTGTCGCCCAAAGTGCTGGCGCGCATCATGCGAGCGCGCGCCGTGCTGGCGCGCGCCGACGCCGCGCGTGCGGCCTATCCTCGACTCAACTGGAGCGCGATCGCCCTCGACCTCGGGTACTACGACCAGCCGCACCTGATCGACGACTTCAAGGCGCTGACGGGCGTGACCCCCGGCGAATGGTTGGGACAGCGCTCGTCCGGTCCTGGCCGGGTCACAGCGACTTGAGGAACTCGATGATCGCCTGCTTATCCCGCTCGCTCAGGCGCACGAACTGATTGGTCACGCCGTTCGCCTCTCCCCGATGCCGGACGATGGCGTCGCGCAACGTGAGCGAAGCGGCGTCGTGCATCAGGCGGGGGCGCAACCGCACGCCCCACAGCGGAGCCGTCCGCATCTTGTTCTGGGTGCTGCCGAAGGCGGCGCGGGAGAAGTCCCTCCACGGGACCTGCGTAGAACGCCGACCGTAGTGCTCCTGCATCGTCATGACGATGCCGTCACCGGTGCCCACGTCGTGCAGCAGAAAGTCTCCGAACGGGTGGAACGTTTTCGCGCCGAGCGCGGGCGGAATGGTGTCCACGCCGCCGTTGATCGTGGTGCCGGCCGGCGCCGTGACCAGGGCGCGCACATGGCACGTCGCGCACCCCACCGAATCGAACAGGGCCGATCCGCGCTTCGCCTGGGGACTCTTCGCGAGGATCGTGTCGCGCGCGGGGGCCTTGGTGGCCCGCATGAACCGGGCGAAGCGATCGATGTCGGCCAGGCCGGTCGAGTCGTTCTGGTTGTTGGGCTCGTCCGCGGTGTTGCAAATGGTGGTCACCTCGTCGGGAAAGAGCCGGCTGGTGATGCCCATCTCGTTGAGGTAGGCGTCTCCGGAAAAAGAAAGCAGGCTCGCCTGCTGGTTCTTCCAGCCGAAGCGACCGACGCGCGTCGTGCCCGGGGCCTCGAGCACTGGAACCCGCAGGACCTGACCACAGATCTTGCCGTGGGTGCGGCGGCACTGTTCGCGACCGATCCGCTCGAGCGTCGTGTCGTCCACGGCCTCCACGAATCCGTCGCCCAGCAGGTTGAGCGAGAGGCGCGTGGTACGAATCTTCTCCGAGTCGGGAACGCGCTCCTGGATCTCGGAGTCCGGGAACTGCGCGTTGGGGCAGATGGCGCGGTCGTTGATCAGGGTGCGGCCGGAGATCACGGTCGTGCCGCGGCCGATGGGAATGTCGGGGTTCTCGAATCTTCCGTCGCGGCCCCGATGCCCCACACGCAGCTCCGTCACCTGACTGGCGCCGCCTGACGTCGGGTTCTGGTGGCATTCGCGGCAGGACTGCGCGTTGTAAAGTGGCCCTAACCCGTCGGCGATCTCTTCGACCTCGTCGAACGCTTCCCGATCGGTGCTGTGGATCGAGTCCGTCACCGCGCCGTTGCTCAAGTTATCGAAGCCGGTGCGGGCGTCGGGCCCTCCCGGATCGGGCGGCTGATGGGGCGGCGGTGCGGGAGGCTGCTGCTGGCAGGCGGCGACGAGCGACACGAGCAGCGCGAGGCACATGACACGATGGGACCGGGAAGCGGCGGCCATGCGAACGCTCCGGTGATGAGGGGATGATTGGGAGCCGTTGCACGATAACGACTCGGCAGGGCCGTTGCACAGCCGCGAGTGGAGGTCATCTTTCTCGCCCTGCACATGCACCGTCCGGTTGGGGTGATCGTCGCGCTGGCCATCGCGGGTCTCCTCACCAGAACCGCGGCGGCCCAGCAGTCGAGCGCGACCATTCGCGCCGCACCCTTGCGCTCGGCGGTCACGCTCGACGGCACGCTCGACGAGCCGGCCTGGGCCTCGGCTGACTCGATCAGCGAGTTCCACCAGCGCGAGCCGCTGGCCGGCGCGCCCGCCACCGAGCGCACCGTCGTCAGGGTGGCGCACGACGCAGACGCGCTGTACATCGCGGTGCGCTGCGGCGACTCGAGTGTACCGCAGGTGCGCGCCAGCCAGCTGCGGCGCGACGCGGATTTGTCGAGCGACGACCACGTCATCCTCCTGATCGACAGCTTCAACGACCGGCGCGGGGCCTTCGTGTTCGCCACCAATCCGAATGGCGCGATGTGGGACGCGCAGTTCGCCGGCGTGGACGAGCTGAACGAGAACTGGAACGGCGTGTGGGACGTCGCCGTCGCGCGCGACAGCGCCGGCTGGACCGCAGAGTTCCGCATCCCGTTCCGCGCCCTGCGGTTTCGCCCGGGGGAGGCCGGCGACGTGACGTTCGGATTCAACGTCGGACGCTTCATCCGCCGCAAGAACGAAGAGGACCTGTGGCGCTCCTACGGGCGGGCCCAGGGGCTCTACCTGCTGAGCAACGAAGGGACGATCACCGGCCTCGGCGACCTGCACCGTCCCCACGACCTCGAGCTGTATCCCTACGCCCTCGGCCGGGCGGTGGAAACCGAACACGACAGCCTGGGCGCTCCAACGACCGGCGGCTTTCTGGGCGGCAAGACCGGCGTCGACGCCAAGCTCGCCGTTTCGCCGACGCTCACGGCGGACCTCACCGTGGGTACGGACTTCGCGCAAGTCGAGGCCGACCAGCAGGTCATCAACCTGACCAGCTTCCCCATCTTTTTCCCCGAGAAGCGCGAGTTCTTTCTCGAATCAAGCGGGCTGTTCGACCTCGGGACCCCGGGTAAGGTACAGCTGTTCTACTCGCGCCGGGTCGGACTCGACACCAACGGGGTGCCCGTGCCGATCGACGTCGGCGGGCGGGTGTACGGACGACTCGGGGGAGGGCCCTGGAAGCTCGGCATTCTCGACACGCAGACAGGAGGGACCGACCCGGGCAACGACGCCGTCGTGCGTGTCCAGCATGACCTGTTTGACCGCTCATACCTCGGCGCGATCGCGACCCTCCACGCCCGACCCAACGGTCAGGGTGTCGAGCGAGCGGGCGGACTCGACATCGACCTACCGCTGATCGTCCACGGAGCGAACCTGGAGCCCAAGCTGTGGATCGCTGGCAGCCAGACTCCCGGACTGCCCGGCACGGCGCTCGCGTGGCGGCTGTCGACGGACAACCCGAACGACCTGTTCGACAACTTCGTGTCGCTCTACTTCGTCGACTCGAGCTTTGCCCCGCCGCTCGGCTTCGTGCGCCGGACGGGGATCTGGGAGACCACTGGTCATGTCGACTTCATGCCTCGACCAGGAGTGCTGGGCATCCGTCAGCTCGACTTTACTTTCCCCATCCCCAGCTGGGACGTCATCGCGAGGCAGACCGGCTCGCCGCTCGTGAGCGCGGACTGGCAGAACGCCTGGTTCGAATGGCGCATGCTCGGCGGCGACCGCCAGAACGGCGATCACTTCGAGGTCAACTTCCAACGCCTCATGGATGCGCCGAGCGACACGTTCACGATCTTCCCCGGGGTGGTGATTCAGCCTGGGCGGTATTGGTGGTCGCGCTACGAGCTGCAGTATCTGACGAGCCCGGGCCGCCCCGTGAGCCTCGCGGCGTTCGTGAACTGGGGGCAGTTCTATGGCGGGCACAGCACCGACCTCGAGCTCAGCGCGGTGTGGCGTGGGAGTGGACATGCGATCGTGAGTAGCAGCCTGACACGGACCAGCGCGCGGCTCCCCGTCGGAACGTTCACGGCGACGCTGTCGGTGAACCGGCTGGAGTACGACTTCACCACCCGAGCGAGCCTGCTCGCGTTCGTGCAGTATGACAACGAGGGCCAGCGCGTCGACTTCAACGTGCGGCTGCACTGGATCCCGCTGATCGGCGACGACGTCTACCTCGTGTGGAACTCGGGCTTCACCACCGACCCGCTGTCGCCGTTCCGGTTTCCGGACACGCGGGCTCTGGCCAGGCCACTCAACGGCGCGGTCATTCTCAAGGTGGTGCACCGTCTCACGCCCTGAACGCCGGCTCACATGCTGACGCCTGACGGCCGGCTGCTGTTCGCCACCCGCTCCACGCGGTTGTTCGCGTATGGCGCGCTGTCGGTCGTGCTGGTGTTCTATCTGACGAGCCTGGGGCTGAGCGCAGCTCAGACGGGTCTGCTGCTCACGCTCACGCTCGCCGGGGACACCGTAGTCTCGCTCTGGCTCACTACACGAGCGGATCGTCTCGGCCGGCGGCGCATGCTGCTCGTGGGCGCCGCGCTCATGGCCGCCGCCGGCGTGGCCTTCGCCTGGACCAGGAGTTTCCCGCTCCTGGTCGTGGCCGGCACGATCGGGGTGATCAGCCCCAGCGGCAATGAGGTGGGGCCGTTCCTCTCCATCGAGCAGGCGGCGCTCTCGGAAGTCGTCCCGGATGGGAGGCGCACCGCCGCGTTCGCCTGGTATACGCTCGCGGGATCGTTCGCGACCGCCTTGGGAGCGCTCGCGGGGGGGATGCTGTCGCATTCGCTGCAACGGGTGCCCGTGACGCCCGTGCAGAGTTACCGTGCAGTAGTCGTGCTCTACGCCGCGCTGGGCCTGGTGCTGGCGGTGTTGTTCGGGCGGCTCTCATCGAGGGTCGAAGTCAAGGCGCCCACGCCGCAGGCACCGTTCGGGATCACCCGGTCACGCAATGTCGTCCTCAAGCTCGCGGGCCTGTTCTCAGTCGACGCCTTTGCGGGCGGCTTTGTGGTGCAGAGCTTCGCGGCCTACTGGTTCTACCTGCGGTTCGGTGTCGATCCTGCGGCGCTGGGCGCGATCTTCTTTGGGGCAAACCTGTTCGCGGGCGTCTCCGCCTTGCTCGCGTCACGGCTCGCGGCGCGCTACGGCCTCGTGAACACGATGGTGTTCACGCATCTGCCGTCCAACGTGCTGCTGATCCTTGTGCCACTGATGCCGACGCTCTCGTTAGCGGTGCTCGTGTTGCTGCTGCGCTTCAGCATCAGTCAAATGGATGTGCCTACGCGGCAATCGTACACGATGGCGGTGGTCCGCCCGGAGGAGCGGTCCGCCGCAGCGGGAATCACGGGCGTGGCCCGCACCACCGGGGCGGCGATCGCCCCCGCGCTGGCAGGCTGGATGTACGCCCGGCCGTCGCTCGTGAACCTGCCGTTCTTCATCGCGGGGGCGCTGAAGATCGTGTACGACCTGCTGCTGTATCGTGGGTTTGTGAGACTGCGGCCGCCTGAGGAAGCGAAGTAGCCAGCGTCCCGGTCGTCCCGAAGCCCTTCCGCGTCATTTCGCCCCACTCGCGCCGCTGCCGCACCACCGACCAGAACGCCTTGAGGCGCCACCACACGGTACGTTGGCGGTACCCGAACGTCTCGACCAGCGCGTCACTCAACAACAGCACCAGGTCGCTGACCCGGCGGTAGCGGCGGAAGCTGACTTCCTCCAGCACGATCGCCCACAGGGAGAGCAGCATCCCGTACCCCCACGCCACGAACAGAAACAGCAGGGCGAACTGGACGTCGAGCATGTGCAGCGCGAGCCCGGCGATCGTCGTGATGTAGCCCACCACTTCGATCACCGGCGCCAGCATCTCACCGAATGTGAAGAACGGCATCGCGATGACGCCGACGCGTCCGTACCGCGGGTTGAACAACATGCTCTTGTACAGCCACATGGCCACGATCAGCCCACGATGCCAGCGCTCCCGCTGCCGCGCGAGCACGCGGCCCGATTCGGGGACCTCAGTCCACGCCACCGGATCGGGAACGAACGGAATTTCGTAGCGAATCTTGCGCTGGCGCAGGTAGCGGTGCAGCCGGACGACGAGATCCAGATCCTCGACGATGCTCGAGGCCCGGTACCCCCCGATCGCGCTCACGTATTCCTTGTTGAACAGCCCGAACGCTCCGGAGATGATGAGGCTGCCACCCAGCTTGTTCCACCCCAGGCGTCCGAACAGGAACGCGCGCAGATACTCGACCACCTGGACGCCGGGGAGCAAGCGCCGCGGCACACGCGCGTCGACGATCCGGCCGTCTTTCACGGTGCAACCATTCGCGACGCGCACCGTGCCGCCCACCGCCGCCACGCGGCGCCCCATGAGGAACGGCCGGGTGAGCCGCAGCAGCGCGTCGGACTCGATCAGCGTGTCCGCATCCACGGCGATCACGTAGGGGAACCGGCTGGCGTTGATGCCGGCGTTGAGCGAGTCGGCCTTGCCGCCGTTCTCCTTGTCGATCACCAGCAGCCGGGTGCGGGAGCGGGAGCGATACACCGCGCGCACCGGCTTGGTAGGGATCGTGTCCGCGTAGGTGCGCGGCACCTCGTAGAGATCGAACGCCTGCCGCAGCCGGTCCATTGTGTCGTCCTTCGAGCCGTCGTTCATCACGATGACCTCGAAGCTGCGGTACTCGAGGGTGAGGATGGCGGTGATGCTCGCCTCGATGGTCGCGCTCTCGTTGTACGCGGGGGCGAGGATCGAGACCGGTGGCAGGGCGTCGCTCCCCAAGATGCGCTGGAAGTCCTCGTTCTCCGCGAGGCGCGTCTGCTCCCAGATCTCCGGGATCGACAGCACCAGCAGCAGTGCATAGAACGAGTTGAGGGCGACGAAGTACACCAGGATGACGACGCCGCCGACGTGGATGAAGGTGCTCACGCGGCGTACTCGGCCAGGGCCTGGGGCGACAGGCCGAGGATGAGGCGCGCCATGTCGCGCGCCCCAGCGTCTCCACCCACTTCGGCCGCCAGCAGCGCGTTGCGACCCGCGGCCCCGAACCGGGTGAGCGCCAGCCCGCCGCGCAGCCGCACCCACCATTCCGGGTCGCGCAGCGCGTCGCGCACGGCGGGCAGGGAGCCCGGGTCGGCGATCATCCCGAGTGAGCGGACGGCCTGCGCGCGGGCCGGCCACGCCTGGTCCTGCGCGAGCAGCGTGAGGGCGGCGACCGACTCGGCGTGCGGGAAGCGGCCGAGTCCCCGGGCGACCTGCGTCCGGACCTCCGCATCGGGGTGCGTGGCGAGCGTGGTGAACGGCTGGCGCAGCGCGGGCTCCTGGAGCCGCCCTGCAAACTCGATGATGCGGGGCAGCCTGGGATCGTCGAGCCGGCGAAACAGCTGCTGCAGATGGCGCAGCACGGCCGGCCGCGCGTTCTTGAGCACGCTGGCGTAGTAGGCCTGGACCGTGGGGCCGAGGAAAGGGAGCCGGTCCAGGGCCGCGGTCACGAGCAGCGGGCTCGGCAGCCGCTCGAGCGTGGTCGCGGCGGCGAGCTGCACGGCGGAGTGCGAATCGTTCAGCAGGCGCAACAAGCGGCCGATGTCGTATTGCGTAGCGGCCACCGAAAGAAAGCGCGCGCACTCGAGCCGCTTCCACCATCGGGCGGAGCTCGAGTTGGAGCGGACGATGCGGGCCCACCACTGCGTCTCGAGCCCCCGCGCCAGCTCGTCCCAACGCTGGCCCGTGATGCGCGTGGACCACGTCACCAATCCGTCGATGGCGAGCGAGACCGGCAGGCGGCCGAGCGCCCGCAACACTTCCTCGGGACGGACTTGCCCGAGGGTCCAGCGCTGCATGACGCCGTCGAGGGCGGTCCGGCGCGGGCGCCACTTGGCGCTGCGCCGCAGGCGGATCCAGCGGTTCAGGATGATCAGGACAATGAGCGCGGCGAGCAGCACGCCCTGCACCACGGCGACGACGACGAGCAGCTGGTGGCTCTTCACCGCGCCACCCAGCGTTTGATCTTCTCCAGCGCGACCCGCAGACTGATCGGCTTCACGAGATAGTCGAGCGCCCCGGCCTCGAGACCGCGGAGCTGCTCCTCCTCAGTGCCGCGTGACGCGGTGAACACGACCCGATACGTAGCCGGGCGCTCCCGCTCGAGCGCGTCGAACATCGAGTAGCCGTCGAGCCCGGGCAAATCGACCGCCAGGAGGAGCAGCGGGTGCGTGCCCTGCACGTCGAGATCGAGCAACGCCTGCAATGCCTCGCGCCCGTTGCGATAGGTCGCGAAGCGGTAGCCGTGCGCGTTCAGGCCATACTCCAACAGCTCGGCGAGAGACGGGTCGTCTTCGACGAAGATCACTTCGGGCACTGTGCGCTCGGCCGTGGGTAGGGGGGGCGGGTGAGCCGCCCGCGCAACGGCGGGCGGGACTTCCACTCCGAGCATCTCGGCGAGCCGGGCGACGAACCAGTGCGCGATCGAGCCGCGATCCACCTCGCGGTCACCGGGTCGGGCGATCCAGTCGTTGACGGTCGCCTCCATGCCGGCCGCAAGGCGCGATGCCTCGGCGAACCGGTGGGAGCCGCCGAATCCGCGGATCGAGCGGATCTCGCGCCCCAGGGCGCCGAGCGCGTTGGGGTCGTCGCCGGCGGCAGTGAGCCGATCGGCGAGCGTGACGAGCACGCCCAGCTGCGCCCGCATCCGCTCGAGAAACTCCGCGAGCGACCCCGGAGGCAGCTCGGAGGGCGTCGCGGTCACAGGCCCTGAGTGAACCGCAGGCCGAGGGAGCGGTACCGGAACGGTCCGGGACGCGGGCCTGCCGCCGCGGTCGCCGCCGCGCTGTTGGTGATCGCGCCGACCAGCGCGAGCTCGTTGTGGTCGCCCCACCCGCGCGAGACCGTCATGCCGATGTGCCACTCGGTCTGATGCGGCGCGCCCACGGCGATCTGCTGTGAGCCCACGCCCCCCTCGCCGCGCACGCCCCACCGCTCCCGCTGCACCGCGTAGACCGCGCGCCCCTCGATCACGGTGAAGCGGTCCGGGGCGAAGTAGCCGTTGGGCGCGCTGGTCCGGAAGCCCATGATCCGGGCCGACGGTCCCGCCTGCAGGCCCGCGGCCAGCGGCGCGAGCACGGTCAGTGTCGCCGAGTAGCGCCGATTGCGGCTCGTGTCCGAGATCCAGGCGCCCCCCGCGCCGCCCGAGATCGACCAGCCGGCGGTGGGAGAGACGTCGACGGTCAAGTCCACGGCGTCGATCATGAACCCGCTGGCGATCAACGGCGCGGTCTCGTCGAAGGCGCTGCGGTTATAGTCGACGCTCAGCGTCGCGTAGCGCGCCGGCCGGACGCCGATGCCCAGCTCCGCCGTGAGCGGCGTGTGCGAAGGGCCCACCTCGGGCTCGAGCCGCCGCACGCCCAGCCCGGCGTGGACGAGCGCGTCGCCGAGTGCGGCGCTCACGGACCCGCCCGCACCAAGGCTCGTCCCTCCGATTCCCTGGAGCGTTGCGCGGCGCCAGCCCGCATGCAGCGCGCCGCGGCCGTCCTCACCGAACGAGGTGCTGAGCGTCGCTTCCTGCGCGACGACGTCGTTGTGATCCGAATCGCCCGCGCCGTCCACCGTGGTCTCGACCTCGGGACGGAGCGCCGCCCGCAGCGCCCGCTCCAGGTCGAGGGCCGCGCTATCGCCCGGCGCGAGAGCGCGCGCCCGGGCGACGTACGTCTGAGCGAGGATGGGATGGCCCTGCCAGTATAGGATCTGCGCCAAGCCGAGCAGCAGCTCGGGATCGTCGGGCGCAGTGTCGAGCGCGGCGCGCCACAGGCGCTCGGAGCGACGCAGGTCTCCGCTCCAGGCGACGACGCGCGCCCGGCCCGCGAGGGCGTCAGGCCGCCGCGGCGACCGCGCCAGCACGGTGTCGTACAGCGCTTCGGCCGCGTGCCTGCGCCCCGCCCAGGATAGGGCGGCAGCCTGACCGACCATCACGTCCTCGTCGCGCGGCGCCAGCCGACGTGCCCGCGCGAACCGCTCGAGCGAGCGGGTGAGCTCGCCGCCCCAGCTGTCGAGGATGGCGAGCCGGTACCACGCCTGCACGTTGAGGGAATCGGTCGCGAGCACGCGGGCATAGGCGGCGCGCGCCGCGCCGTAGTCCCCGCGGCGGAACGCCTCGTCGGCGGCGGGCAGCTGCGCCGCCAGGAGCCGCGCCAGCGCGCCCGACAAGAGGGCCAGCACGCTGAGGCTGGGTATCCGCACGCACTACAGTAGGAATCACCCGCCCTCCGGCGCAAATTTCGAGCGCGGATGCGACATCCTCGCTTCTGGGCGGCTCGCCGCCTAGCTCCCGTGCTGTGGAGCCTGTTCCTGTTTGCGCCCCCCCTCCTCCTCCCCCTGGCCGCCCAGGGAGACGGGGCGGCCGGGGGGGGGGGAGCCGCCGAGCGCTGGATCGTGCGGCAGGTCACCCCCAACCGCACGGTGCCCTTCCCCGAGGCCACCCGCCGCGGGCTCGTCCTCAGCTACGGCCTGTCGCCCCGTACGTCCCCGCACCTGTTCCACCGCTCGGCGACGTACGACGACGCCCTCGCGGCGCTGGTGTTTCTCGTCATGCGCGACCCCGATCGGGCGGCGTTCACGCTCCACGCGTTGGCGCGCCTGGTGCGGGCCGACGGCAGCCTCTGGTTCAGCTACAACACCATCAACGAGTGGCCCAGTGAGGGCGACCATGAAAGCGCGCTGGTGCGCGCGGGAACGGTCAGCTGGGTCGGCTACGCGTTCGCGTTCTACCTGGCGCGTGTGCCGGCGCGGGGCGGCGAGGCGGATGCCCGCGAGCGCGCGTTGTTTCTCGAAACCGCTCGCCGGCTCGCCGGCTACGTCGTCTCGCTCCAGGTGCGCGACTCGAACGACCTCCGCGACGGTCTGGTGCGCCTCGGGTACGGCACAATCAATCTGCGCTACGACTCCGTGACCAAGCACGTCGTCGAGCAATACGTGGACGCCCCCGCTCAGGGGATCAGCACGGAGAACAACATCGCCACCTGGTTCTTCCTGCGGTTGCTGGCGGTGGTGTCGGGCGAGACGCGCTGGAGCGACGCGGCCGACCGGATCGGGCAGGGGCTGATGCGCTCGTGGAGCGATCGTCTCGACCAGTTCACCGAAGGCTTCGAGAGCGGCGGCGCGCGCGACACGGCTCGGGCGCTGGACTGCGCGTCGCTGGGCGTGCTGTTCCTCGTGAGTCGCGGCGAGACCGCGAAGGCGAGCGGGGCGCTCGCCGCGATCGAGCGAGTGTATCGGAGCCGTGGCAGCGGTACGACCGGATATCGGCCCTACAGCGACCGGCCGATCTATGACGACAGCGCGGTCGGTCAGTTCTATTTCCCGCGCGATCCCACCAAACAATGGCGCGAGCTGCCCCTGGTCTGGTCGGAAGGGTCGCTCCAGGTCGCGCTGGCCGCCCTCCGCGCCGGGCGCACCGCTCGCGCTCAGCAAGTGGTCCGCGGCCTGCGACCATTGCAGGACCAAAGCGGCGGCGTGCGCTACGCCACTGTCGACGTGCCGTTCCTCATGACCAATGCTCCCAGCATCGCGGGAACCGCATGGCTGATCCTGGTGACGCGGGCGCTCGCGGGCGACTCGCTGGCCCAGGCCATATGGCGCTGAGCCCGTGGCTCGCCGCGGTTGCGCTGCTGGCACCTGGCCAGCAGCCCTCGCACACAGCCTGGGGGGTGGCGGTGCTGGAGGCCGGCACCAGCCGGGACGCCCGCCAGGAGCAGCTCGCGGTGCGCGACTGTTTCGAGCTGATGGGGATTCCGTACGAGGCCACGCGCAGCGTGGAGCAGGCGGTGCGCCGGCCGCTCGTGGTGGTCAGTGGCATTCTCACGAACAACCTGTTCACCGCGGGCGAGCGGGAAGCGCTGTACGCCTACGTGGAGCGCGGCGGGGTCGTGCTCGCTACCCAGGTACAAGGGGGCAGCTTCTTCACGCTGTTCGGTATCAGCGGCGCGGCCACCAGCCGGACGAACTTCAGGGTCAACTTCGGCTCCGCGAGCGACCCCGTCCTGCGGTATGTGAATCGATCGGAAGAGCGCACGATCTCTCTGGGAGACCCGGCGCTGTATCGCGAGACCGTCTGGTCCACCGAATACGCGGCCGCTCCCGGAGCCGCCGTGCTCGCCCAATACCCGAACGGCACTGCTGCCGTTACGGTCAACGCGTATGGTCGCGGGTACGCGTATGCGTTGGGTCTGGGCTTCAAGGAGACGACGCTCATCCCCCAGCTAGCCCGCAGCTTTGAGGCCGCGCGCCACTGGATCAACTGGTTCGAGCCCTCGGGCGACGTGTTCCGGCTCATGCTGCGCGCCTTGTACGAGAACACCGTCCACCCGTTCGTCCTCGTCCACACGGTCCCCCAGGGCAAGCGGACAGGCCTGTGCCTCTCGCACGACGTCGACGCGGTGGAATCGTTCCGGAACTCGGTGGTGTTCGCGCGCATGGAGAACGGGCTGGGCGTGCGCAGCACGTTCTTCGTGACGACCAAGTACTTCACCGACTCGACCGACATCGGCTACTACTCGCCCGACCGCGTCTCCTTCATCCGCGCGCTGCGGGCGCAAGGATTTGAAGTCGGATCGCACTCGGTCAGCCATTCCCTGACGTTCGAGGATTTCCCGCCGGGGTCCCCGCGGGTGGACCTGGCGGACTACGATCCGGCCCGGCCGACCATCTACGGTGAAGTGCGGGTCTCGAAGCAGCTGCTCGATCGCGACCTGCACCAGCGAACGGTGGGGTTCCGCTCCGGTTATCTGCGCTTTCCCGACGAGCTGCTCGAGGTGCTGGAGCAGTCCGACTATCTGTTCGATTCCAGCGTGTCGGCCCAGTGGGTGCTCACCAACTACCCGTTCTTCGGATTTCGGCGGCGCGCGCTCGGCAGCCCGCGCTCGCGCATCGTGGAAGTGCCCGTCACGCTGGACGATTCGCGCGGCGAGCTGCGGACGCGCGAGTTCCTGACGGCGAACTCGGAAGACGAAGCCCTCCACACGTGGCTCGATGTGATCCGGGCCAACGGGGAGAACAACGCGATCTCGTGTCTCCTGATTCACCCCACCGACACGACGTTCAAGCTCGCGACCGAACGCCGCCTGATCCAGGCCGTGCGCGGAGACTCGACCTGGATCGGCGCAGTGGGTGAGCTCGCGGCGTTCTGGCGCGGTCGCGCCCGCCTGCGTCCCGTCGTGCGGCTGGATGCGGACGGCCGACCCATAATCGTGCTCGCGAACCTGAAACGGGCCGGCGTACCCGCAGCGCAGTCGTTGGTAGTCGAGACACCGGCTGCAAAACCGGTCCCGCGAGTGGTCGATGCCGCGGGGAAAGCGGTCACTGTCCGCGCGCGTGCCAGCGGCGACAGAACGGTCCTCCGGCTCGCCCCGTTTTAGGGGATCCCGATCAGCTTGTGAGTTTGCAGACTGAGGCGCCAGCGCGGGTGCGCGAGGCAGTAGCGGATGGCCTGAGCCGTGTTGGCTTCGCGATCGGGGCCGTCCATCGGCTGCAAGAAGAAGTGCTTGAACGCGAGCGTCTCGAACCGCTCGGGCTCCGCTCCCGGCTGCGGGAATACCAGCTTCAGCTCATCGCCTGACCGCAGCACCAGGTCGGCGCGCGCCTTGGGGCTGACACACGTCCAGTCGACTCCAGCGGGCGGGACGATGGTGCCGTTCGTCTCGACCGCCACCGCGAACCCGGCCTCGTGCAGGGCCGCGATGAGCGGCGGGTCGAGCTGCAGCAGCGGCTCGCCGCCCGTGCAGACGACGAACGGTTGCGCGGTGCCGACGCGAGCGGCGGGCCACGCCGCCGCGACCGCGCGCGTCAGCGCCGGCGCGGAGTCGAACTTGCCGCCCCCCGGACCGTCCGTCCCCACGAAGTCGGTATCACAGAAGTCACACGTCGCGGTGACGCGATCGGCCTCGCGCCCCGACCACAGGTTGCAGCCGGAAAATCGCAGGAACACGGCCGGCCGCCCCGTGTTGGCCCCCTCACCTTGCAGCGTGTAGTAGATCTCCTTGACCGCGTAGCTCACGACGCCACTTCCTTGCCCTGTTGGTAGCGGATCGGATCGCGCGCACCCGCCTCCGCGAACCCCTTGCGCCGCAAGATGCAGGCGTCGCAGCGCCCGCACGCGGCGCCGTCCGGCGCAGGATCGTAGCAGCTCGTAGTGAGGCCATAATCGACGCCCAGCGCGAGGCCGGTCTCGATGATCTCTTTCTTGGTGAGCCGGATCAGCGGCGTGTGAATCGTGAAACCCGCTCCGTCTTCGACACCCGCCCGGGTCGCGAGCGTGGCCAGCTGCTGAAACGCCGCGATGTACTCCGGCCGGCAGTCGGGGTAGCCGCTGTAGTCGAGGGCGTTCACCCCAATGAAGATATCCCTGGCGCCAAGCACCTCGGCCCACGCAAGCGCGAACGACAGGAAGATGGTGTTGCGTGCCGGCACGTACGTGACGGGGATGGCGCCCGCACCCATCGCGTCCGGCGCGCGATCCTTGGGTACCGCGATGTCGTCCGTCAGCGCCGAGCCGCCGAACTGCCGCAGGTCCAGCTCGATGACCTCGTGCCGCGTCACGCCGCGCGCCTGGGCGACGCGGCGAGCCGCGGCGACCTCGAGCAGGTGACGCTGTCCGTACGCGAAGGTCAACGCGTAGATTTGGAACCGTTGGCGCTGCGCCAGCGCGAGCGTCGTGGTCGAATCGACGCCCCCGCTCAACAGCACCACCGCCTTCGCACCCTCACGTGACTGCGTGACCATTCGCATTTCCTAAGCTACAGGAGTAAAGGAGCCACGCGATGCTGCCCCGCACCGGACCCCTCCCCCGCCCCGCCAACCCCGCGGAGGCACGCGAGCATCTCAAGGCCGAGGCGTTTCCCGCTCCCGATGTCCAAACCATCACCCTCACGGCCACCGAGTTCACGTCCATTTGTCCCCGCACCGGCCAGCCCGACTTCGGCAGTGTGGTGATCGAGTATACGCCGGGGGAGCGCTGCCTCGAGTCGAAGGCCTTGAAGGTGTATCTGTGGTCGTTCCGTGAGGAAGGCGCCTTCTGCGAGAGCCTGGCCGCCCGCATCGCCGACGACATCGTCTACGCCATCCGGCCCAAGACGCTGCGCGTGCAGGTCAACCAGAACGTCCGGGGCGGCATCGCGCTGTTCGCGGTGGCGCAGCGGGGGGCTGCCCCGAGCGACTAAAAGCCCAGCGCCAGACCGACCCGCGCCGTGGTCTCCTGAATCGGCGCCTCGAGCTCCTGTACCGCTGTGCCGCCGGGTTTGGTCTTACGGTTCATGCGATTGAAGGCGTACGCCGCCGTGCCGTGCAGCCGCCCCGCCAGCCGAACGTCGAGCCCCAGCCCCAGGTCGAGCGACACCGTCGCCTGGCCTCCCCCTGAGAATTTCGGGGCCGCGAGATAATCGGCGCGGAACGACACGGTCGCGCCGGGCCCGAGGTCATAGAACGAGCGCGCGCCCACGCGCACGGCGCCCACCGCCTGGGCGTCGAATTCGGGATCGACGCTGCGGTGCAGCACCCCCACCTCGATGCTGGCGTACGAGGCCACGTCATAGGCGAGCCAGGCGTCGACTTGCGTGGCCGTGAACCCCTGCGAAGCGGTGCTGCCACTGGACGGATCGAAGCTGAAGCGCACCACGCTCGCCTCCGCCGACAGCCGGTCACGCCGGGCCGTGGCCGCCGCGCCGAATCCCGTGCCGTTGTAGCGCAAGCCGGAGGCGACTTCACGATAGTCGCTGAGCACCACTTGTGGCCCGATCGTCAGGTGCTGACCGAATGCAGCCGGCGTCACTGCGGCCAACAGGCCGAGCGCGCCGATCGCCGCGCGCCTCATCGGTCACTTCCCCCGCTCGGTGGTTTGGGCAGCGGCACCACCGTCACCTGCACCTGCTGGCGACGGGCGACGTTCTCCCTGGCGATCTCCTGATTGCGTCGAGCGATCTGATCGCGCAGCAGCCGATTGTAGAGGATGTTAGCCTGCGCCGGTCGCGCCGCCGGCTTGCGCAGCATCATCACGAATCCTGTGACGAGCGCGGCACCGCCCACGATGCCCAGCTCCCGCTTCGAGCTCGATCCCAGGCTCGAGTTCTCGAGCCCCAGGGTGCCGACGAGCGCGCCCCCCGTATAAAGGAAAGCGAGCCCCACAGGCCGCCAGCTCTGGGGCGGAATCTCGGTCTCGGGAAGGAACTGGTAACCTGGCAGGCTCGCAATCGATGGCAGCGTATCGACGGCGCCGTGGCTCACGCGGATCGGCTGCGACGCCGAGAAGGTGTTCTGGCCGAGACGCGCGTCCACGACCACGGTGTACGTCCCAGCGGGCACCGGATCGCCGTTGGCGAGCCGGGCGGGCCACCGCAGGTTCACCTGCCCGTTCCACGCGCCCGAGTCGATCACGAAGGTGCTCGGTCCTCCGAACGCTCGCACCGCCACCCGGGCCGGCTGCGTGACCGTGAATCGGATCGGCACCGTTCCCCCCCCCGGTCCCTGGCCGCCCACGAAGGTTGCGCTGTCCACGCGCAGCTGCCGCACCAGCAGGACCTGTCGCAGCGCCACGTCGAAGGCGCTGTACGCCTTGGGAGAAACGCGGTTGGGATCGAGCTGGCGCTCCGGATCGATGAGGACCAGCTGCTTGAACGCGTCCACCGCTTTGAGAATCGAATCCATCGCGCCGTAGGTGAACCCCAGCAGCTCGTAGGCGCGGGCGCGCTCGCCGCCGCTGAGCCGCTCGCGCAGCGCCGCTTGCGCCAGCGACAGAACCTGGCGGTACTCGAGGTTGTCGTACGCCTGTTGCGCGCGCCGTAGGGTGGAGTTGGGCGCGGCCTGCGCGAGTACAGAAGCCGGGATGGCGAGCAGTGCCATTGTGAGAAGACAGCGGCGGCTCATGCGCTCACTCCGGGAGCAGGGTGTACCGCTTGCGCACGGTGTTGTTCGCGTCCACCTGCACGCTCTCCGTAACGGTCTTGAAGCCCGCGTGCTCGATGCGGATCGCATGGCGGCCCGGCTTCACGGTGTATTCCACGAGCGGCGTCTGCCCGACGTCGACGCCGTCCACGTACACCTCGCCGAACGGATCGGCGGCGATCGTGAGGAATCCCTGCGCCGCCGCGGGCAGGGGCGACGGAGCCGCTTCCCGTGCACGGGCCTGCGGTGGGGGCTTGGCCGGCTGGACGGGCACGCGGACGGTGTCCTGAATGCGGACCGTGTCGACGACGGGGGGAGCGGCCTCTGGGGGTACCGCTCCCCGCTCCCCGCTCCTGCTTCCCAGCAAGACGTACCCCGCCACACCGCCCGCAGCGACCACCAGTGTACCGAGGACCACCCCCACCCGCGACTTGCGGCGCGGGAGCGGCGTCGTCGGCGCGCCCGCTCCCGTAATCTGGGTGGGTGCGTCGGCCACGCTCATCGTCCGCGGTCGCGCCGGGCCGCGGGCCTTTGCCGGTGAAGCCACGGGCTGCTCCGGCCACACGCCGGTCGCGAAGTCCTCCATGGTCGGGAAGCGCAGCTCCGGATCCTTGGAGAGCGCGCGCGAAATGGCGGCCGTGAGCGCGCCGGGAATGCCGGGGCGCTTGGTGCTGACGAGCGGTGGCTCCTCGTAGATGTGCTTGTAAATGATCGTGTGCACCGAGTCGCCGCCGAACGGCAGCTCGGCGGTGATCATGCGATACCCGACGATGCCCAGCGAGTACTGATCGGCGCGGCCGTCCACCGGCGTGCCCTTTCCCTGCTCTGGAGCCATGTAATGCGGCGTGCCGATGATCATCCCCGTCGCCGTGAACCCGGTGGCCGCCTGGAGCGCCTTCGAGATGCCGAAATCGGTGAGCATCACACGGCCATCGTGGTCGAACATGATGTTGGCGGGCTTCACGTCGCGGTGCACGACGCCGCGCTGATGGGCGTGCCCCAGCGCGCAGGCCGCCTCCCACAGGATCCGCTGGATCTCGGGCACCGGCAGTGGCTCCTGCTTCTCGAGCAGATCCTCCAGCGAGGTGCCCGAGATGTACTTCATCACGAAATAGTTCAGGCCGCCTTCACTCTCCACCCGATAGATCGGGATGATGTTGGGGTGGTCGAGCTTGGCGGCGGTCTTGGCTTCCTGCTGGAAGCGCCGCACCACCTGCTCGTCCTGAGCCACGTCGGGCGGCAGCACTTTGATCGCCACCTCGCGCTCGAGCGTGAGATCGTGCGCGAGAAACACCGCACCCATGCCGCCCTTGCCGACCAGCCGCTCGAGCCGGTACTTGCCCTCGACGGCGCGCTGCAGCCGCTGTTGCATCACGTCGATGCTGCTCGTGCTGGTCGCGCCTCCTCCACCCGACACATCGGCGCCACACGCCGAGCAGAACCGGCTGTTCTCCGGAACGGGCGTGTGGCAGCGATGGCAGGCGACCGCGCCGTTGCTCATCGCCGCCCGGGGGTGGGGAGAGACCGGCGCGACACCAGCGCACGGCGCTGCACGAGCGACCGGGCCACGGATGCCGGGGGCGCCGGGAAACCGGTGTTGCAGGGACCACCGCCGAGCAGCGTGTTGGTCGTGCCGACGCACACCTCATACGTGGTGGCCACGCCCGCGAAGTCCACAATGACCAGGTAATAGTCGCCGGTGGCCAGGTTGGCCGTGCGATTCACGTCGGAGCCCGCCGTGGTATCGGCCACCAGCACCTGCAGCGCCGTATCTCCCGACTGTGGCACCTTCATGACGTACAGGTCGAGATCCTTGAGCGAATCGGGGTGGACGCCGGTGAACGCTTGCAGCCGGAACTGCGCCGTCGTGCCCAGTCCCCCGTTGGTGTAGTGGAACCGGATCCAGTCGACGTCGTGCGGGTTTTCGATCGCGAGGGTGTCGCGGAACGGGGCCGGCTCGGTGTCGCGCACGTCGGCCGCGTTGCAGGAGTTGTCGTCCTCATGCGCGTCGGCGGGGAGCTCGCTCTGATAGCCGGCGATCACGCCCACACCGTACCGCCCCGGGGTCGTGTAGATGGCGATCGCGTCGAGCGCGCCCGCGGGGGCGTTCTTGAACGCGACGAGCGTCGAATCGCCCACTGCCTCCGGCGGCGCGAAGCCGAGGCCGTGACAGGCGTGGGACGACGGGCCGAAGGTCCACGCGTCCCGGCCCAGGAAGTAATTCTGCGTGGCACCGTTCCAACCCAGCGAGTCGGTGAGAAACGTGACGAACGTACCAGCGATCTGCGGCGCCGTCAGAACGATGGTCAGGTTGCGCGTTTCCGCCTGGGTGAAGTGGTACCAGTCGACCCCCGTCTTCTCCCCCCGCTTGAGGCGCTCGAACGCGAGCGCCGGATTGAAGAACAACAGCGCCGGCAGCGCCGCGAAGGGCGGTGCCGCGTCCAGGTCGATGGGGTGCGGGATCGTATCGTCGGGCTCGTACAGGTCACGCTCGATCACCTTGGTCGTATCGCCGTGCACGAAGCCGAACACGCCGTTGCCGTTGTAGATGCCGATGATGGCCAGCGAATCGGTGCGGGCCGGGAACGGCACCCAGTAGCTGCGGCGCTGCGTGCCCTCGGCGTACGTCGTGTCCTCGACCTTATTGGGAATGAGCCCGGCGCTGTCCAGGCTCGCCACCACGATCGAGTCGACGCCGACCCCATAGACCTTGAGGAACTCGCCGTAGCGAACGGTCTTGGGGCGCACACTGTCGACCTCGATGGGGGCCGAGACCCGGACCGTGTCGGATGCCGCGCGCTGCCCCGCGTCGAAGTTCAGGGCGGCGGCGGTGACGATCGCCGTGCCGGACGCGATCCCGACGATGCGGCCCGCCTTGTCGACCGTGGCGACATTGCCGTTGCTGGTCGACCAGTGAAACACGACGTTGGGGATCAGCGCCGAGTCACCCGGGCCCCGAATCTGCCAGGCGTGCGCGGCGGCCACCGTATCGTGGCCGCTGAACAGGATGTGGACCGGGGTGAGGCTCACGTGTACCGCGGCATCGTGCTCGGTGGGATAGACGCAGGTCGCGGCCGTCACCCAGCAGAGGAGCAGCGCTCCCGTGGTGCGGCCGCGCCCGTGTCGCATGCGCCAATCTAATAAACGCCGCCTGCTAGAGCCGCCCCCGGCGCTTCAATTCGAGATACTGCGCCACGACGGCCTCGGCGGCGCGCTGCGGCGGCACGTCGAGCACCAGCACGCCGGCCCGCCGCACGTGTCCCAGCGCCTCGTCGCGCGCGCGCAGCAGCTCTTCGGCCGCGGCCTTGCGAAACGCGTCGTGCGCCGCCGCGGGCCGCAGCGCCGCGACGGCATCGAGCTCCGGATTCTTGAGAGTCACGGCGAGCGGCAGATGGCGGGGACGCAGGGTTGCGACGTTCGCGACCAGCGCGTCCGAGGCGAAGCGGTCGATCACGTCGGTGAACAGGACCGTGAGGGCGCGCTTGCGGTTGCGCGCGGCGAGGTAGCGGAACGCGCCGGGGTAGTCGGGCTCGACGAGCTTTGGTTCCACCACCGCGAGCACGTCGAGCACCCGCTTGAGCCCCGCCCGGCCGCGCTGCGGGGCGACGAAATGCTGCACGCCGTCCGCGAACGCCATCACGCCCACGTTGTCGTCGTGCTGTGTCGCGGCGTACGCGAGCTCGAGCGCGGCCCGCACCACGTAATCGAGCCGCGACACACCGGCGATCTCGGCAGTGAGCAGGCGCCCGGTGTCGAGCACCAGCAGCACGTGCTGGCGGCGCTCGGCCTCGTACTGGCGCGTGATCACCTTGCCCCGGCGCGCCGTCGCTTTCCAGTCGATGTGGCGCAGGTCGTCGCCGGGCACCCAGTCGCGCAGCGATTCGAACAGGCGTCCCTCGCCCAGCCGGCGCAGCGGCGTGATCCCTTGCTCGCGGCGCCGCTGCGCGCGCGCCACCGACGCCTGCAGCCGCACGGTGACCAGCGGCGGATACACCGCGGCATCCCACGGCAGATCGATGCGCTGGCGCCGCAGGCCCAGCCCGAACGGGCCGATCGAATCGACCACGAATCCCCCACCGCGCTCCCGGCCGCGGCGCGCGGGTCGCACGGGCACGGTCTCGCGTCGCGCCCCACGCGCGGGCACCGCGACGCGCCGTACCGGCTGCGCACCACCCAACACGTCGGGCCGTACTTCCCGCACGCGGAGCCGGGCGGCGCGGCGGGTGCGGTTCGTCCAGCGGTACGACACCTCACCCGCGTGACCGACGGAAAACGCCGGAGCCGCGTCGCGCAGCACGTGCACGCCGTTCGGGCTCGGGCGGGGGGCGAGCGTCGCGTCGAGCCACACGGCCAGGACGAGTGCCAGGTCGGCGACCATCATCGCGTCGAGGCCCCAGGGAACCCACAGCGCCGCGAGCCCGAGCAGCGCCAGGCCCGCCCCGACCCAGAGCGCTGCCCGCGTGCACAGGATCACGTCGTGGGAACTTCTGTCTTGTCGAGGATCGCCTTGAGTGCCGCGTCGGCGGTGACACCCTCGAGCTCCAGCTCCGGCGCCACGGTCACCCGGTGGCGCAGCACCGCCGGCGCGAGCCCCTTCACGTCGTCGGGGATGACATAGTCGCGGCCGTCGAGCAGCGCGGCGGCGCGAGCGGCCTTGAGGAGCGCCACGCCGGCCCGCGGGCTCGCGCCCAGCGTGAGCGACGCCGCCGCGCGCGTGGCGCGCACGACACCTGTGATGTACGCGGTGACCTGAGGCTCGACCCGCACCGCGTCGACCGCGGCGCGCAGCCGCTCCAATCCCGCCGCGTCGGTCACCGGCGCCACGCCGTACGTCGCCGGCCGGTCGGCCTCGAAGCCCTCGACGGTGCGGGTGAGAATCCCCTGCTCCTGCGTCGCGTCGGGATAGCCGATCAGCACCTTGGTCATGAAGCGGTCGAGCTCCGCTTCCGGCAGGGGGTACGTGCCCTCGAACTCGACCGGGTTCTGGGTGGCGAACACGGTGAATGTCGCCGACAGGGGATGCCCGGTGCCGTCCACCGTGACCGTTCGCTCCTGCATCGCCTCCAGCAGGGCCGCCTGCGTCTTGGCGGGCGCGCGGTTGATCTCGTCCGCGAGCACCAGATCGGCGAAGATCGGGCCCGGACGGAACGTGAACTCGCGGGCGCCGGTCAACAGCGTGACGCCCGTGATGTCGGCGGGCATCAGGTCGGGCGTGAACTGAATACGCTGGAACCTGACGTCCAGCGCCAGAGAGAGGGTGCGCACCAACAGCGTCTTCGCGGTGCCCGGCACGCCTTCGAGCAGCACGTGACCGCGGGCCAGCAGGCACACCAGCACTTCGCGGGTGGCCGCCGTCTGCCCCAGAATCACGCGATCGAGCGCCTCTAAGATGCGGCGCGCGTCGTCCGCGGGCGAAGCTCCTCCCACACATCCTCCACCGCTTGGGCGGCCGCGAGCGCGCGCTCGGGACCGCCGGGTTCGCTGATGGTACGTTGCAGTCGCCGCGCGGCGTCGCGGCCGCGGGGCGTCGGCAGGGCAAGCTCGAGCGCGGCCAGCCACGAGCGCCGTTCGTCCGGCCGCATCACCCCCGCGCGGCCCAACCGCCGCCGCAAGCCGCTGACCGTGAGCTCGATCGATGTGTCGACGCCGGCCGCGCCCTCGAGGCCAGCGGCCAGGCCCTCCAGGTGCTCGAGCGGTGAGCGTCGGCGTCGCTCGATGGCGGGCAGCGCCGGACCGAACCGCACCGCGGCCACCACGAAGGCCACGCACACCACACCGACCAGCTGCAGCAGCGCCCACCCGAGCGGTGAGCCTTGCAGCCACGTCATGAGGGCCGCGGTCACCGAGCTTTCTTCCGCGAACCCCTGGTGGTATTCGTCCCACGCCACCGGTCCCGGGCGAGTGGGCGTGAGCAGCGGGACGACGAAGGCAGGTACGTCCGTCCACCGCCAGGTGCGATTGCGGAAATAGTCGGCGTCGGCGACGAGCGTCACGCGCCCACCCCCCCGATAGCCGAAGCGCAGCGCGACCGGTCGGCCATCCCGGAGGCGGAGCAAGGTGTCGTGCGCGACCGGCACGAGCATTTCACAATCGTCGAATTCGGCGTCACTGTCCCGGGCCCGCCGCCCACCCTCGTCGACACTTCCCCGTGGGCGGAGGTAATCCCCCACGGGCGGCAGGTCCAGGCCCGATGGCGACCGCACCGGGAGCGTGTCCACCCGCATCAGGCGTGTCCCATTGGCGGTCCTCCATCCCACACACCGCGTAACGCCGCCCCCGGATCCCGCCACGACGACCGCTCCGCCCGCGCGTACAAAGCGGACCACCTGCGCGAGTTCGGCGGGCTCGAGAGCGATCGGGGGGTTGAGCACCACGAGGACGGCTGCGCGAGGGCCGGTGGTGCGGTTCAAGTCGAACAGCGGCTCTTGTACGCGCTCGACCATGACGCCGAGGCGCGCCAGCACGTCGTACACGGCCTTGCTACCGCCCGGCCCGCCATGGAACGTCGAAGCGCGTGGGTCGAACGGCGACTCCTGCTCCGGCGCCACCCCGAATAGGAGCACGATACCGATGGTCACGGCGAGCAGCGCGCCGATCAGCAGCTCAACGCGGCGTGACATGCTGCTCGACACGCGCGGCCAGCAGGCCGAAGTCCTGGTATCCCTGCGCGTCGCACGGCACCGCCGCAAACACGTGGCGGTAGAGCGTTACGACGAGCGCGCGCAGTCCGTCCTGCCCTTCGGCGTCCACCCTGGCTTCGCCCAGGTACTCGGCCGGCGTCTTGGCGGGGTGGAACGACACGGCCCGGCGCGCGTCGAGCCGCAGCAGCAGCGCGGCGAAGCGGTGCGCGAGCGCTTCGGCGTAGCGCCCGGCGGTCGCGAGTCGCGCGGCCTGGTCGAGGTGCGCACCCACCTCATCCACCGGACGATCCGTCGCGAGGGGGGCGGATTCCGTGGAGAGCATCGGGCGCAGGATGCGAACCGCGATGTAGCCCAGATGAACCAGGATCGCGACCAGCAGCACGATCGCCGCGGTGAGCAGCACGGCGTATTGAGCGGGATGTCTGCTGTGCAGGGCGTTGAGCCAGTCGAGGAAACTGAACCATTGCATCCCGAGCCACCGCAGCAGCACCCGCGAATCTTCCCACCGGTACTCTGGCCGCGCGAAGACCTCCGCGACCGCCCGGCGCAGCGAGTCAGGCGGCACCGCGCCGCCCTGGCCGGCGAGTGCAATCACGCGGTACCCAGCCGCTGACTCAAGACCTGAAGGTCGAACCCTTCGCGCCGGACGCGGAGATCGTAGTAGAGGAGGGTGAGACACGACACGAAGAGCGGCCCGGACACGATCGGCAGAAACAATTGCAACGCCCCGACCACCCGACCCAACGCCGGCCACGTCCCCTGCAGGACGACCGCCACCACAAAGACGACGAAATACGGAATGACATAGAAGACGACGCCACTCACCAGGCCTGTCCAGAAGACTTTCAGCTTCCGCTCCCGCGTGAGCGCCCAGGAACGCGCGAACGCGGCGAACACGCCCACCCCATCTTCGAGCGTCACCGCCTGAGCCGTCACGCCGTAGCCGCAAATGACGTACACCAGGAACCAGCAGGCGCCGACCAAGCCCGCGAGCGTCCCCAACACGGCAACGCCCTTGCCAATGAACCCAGCGATGGTCGCGACGATGACGACGGCGATGATACCGCCGATCCAGACCAGTGCGAGGAGCACGCCCTTGCACAACGCGACTCCCACCAGTGGGAGCATCTTCGAAACGCCCAAGGACACGGCGTCACCCAGCTGTGGACGCTGTCCCAAGTAGGTATCGGAGATGATGCGCATCGCCCCGGCCGCGAGGAAATAGCTCGCAACGTAGAAGAGCACCACGCCCAGCGCGATGAGGCCGAAGTATGGCACCACCGGTTGCCACGCGTCGAGGCTCGGCTGCCGCCCGGCGCGCATCTGCTCCGCCAACGGCAGAAACGCCTGGTTCATCCGACCGGCGATGAGCGCGAAAAAGATCAGCGGTGCCGCGAGGGCCACGATCCCCAATGCCGTGAACAACCCGACGTTGCGACGGTAAATCGTCAGCGCGCCGTCGAGAATCTCGCCCAGCTGCATCGGCTTGATATCGGTCATGCGCTCGCCCCTGTCCGGGTTGGTGAGTAAGATGAGGGGGTGACCGTTCCTGCGCGAGACCGCACAGCGCCGCCCGACCTCCGCGCGCAGGTGGGCGTGGAGACGCCGGAACACGTCGAGCTCCACTTTGAGTTGGCAGGAGTGGGCTCGCGTGCAGCGGCGGCGCTGCTCGATACGGCGCTGGTCGTGGGAGCGATGTTCGTGATCGCCCTCGTAGCGGGAGGGCTCGGCGAGTCCCGCGGGGCGTTGGGAAACTGGGCCCTGGCCTTGCTCATCCTCCTCTACGTCTTCTCCTTCTTCGGCTACTTCGCACTGTTCGAAGCGCTGAACGGAGGACGGACGCCCGGCAAGACGGCGCTCGGCATCCGGGTGGTCATGGAGACTGGTCATGCGGTCACCGCCACGGCAGCCGTCGCCCGCAACCTGGTTCGGTTGCTGGATTGTTTCTTTCCGTTCCTGCCAATCCTCCCCGGCTTCCTCATGGTGCTGCTGCACCGCCGCCACCAGCGGCCGGGCGACTTGGTGGCCGGCACCCTCGTCGTCCGCGACCGGCCCACCGATTGGAGCCTCGGGAAAGGAACTGCCACGGCCGGGGAGGCGCTGGAAGCCGGTCCCCCGGAACTCTCGGATGCCGAATTCCGCGTGCTGGACGAGTTCCTGGCGCGAGAGGGGGAGCTCGACGCCCTGGTCTCAGCGCGGCTGACCACCGATTTGGCCCGCCGCTTCCAGGGGCGGGTCCCGCGCCGGGCCGCCGACGCGAGCGAGTATCTCCGCGTGCTGCACGGCGACGAGCAGCAGAAGCGGCGCGGCCGGTTTGCGACGCGCGCGCAGGCGGGCGCGATCGGACGAACCACCAGGACGGCGGAACGGTTCGTGGCGCACAAGCGAGACACCTGGGAGGCGTTCCGAGCCGCGGCGACGCGCGTGGAGCGCGCGGGAGTAGGGGCGCTTCCGCCCGGTGAGATCCCCGCGTTCGCCGGGAAGTACCGCGAGGTGGCCGCCGACCTCGCCCGCGCGCGGACGTACGCGGTCGATCCCCGTGTGCTCGAGTACCTCGAACGCGTCGTGAGTGCGGGGCACAACGCCCTGTACCGCTCGCGCGGGCGTCGGCGAGCGCCAGTCGGACGCTACCTGCTACGGGACTTTCCGGCGGCGGTGGTGCAGTCGTGGCGGCACGTCGCGGCGGCGTTCGCCCTGTTCATGATCCCGGCGATGATCGGGTACGCCGCGATCCGGGGTCATCCAGATCAGGCCGCCAAGTGGTTACCTCCCGTGTTCGTGAGCCGCGCCGAGCAGGCGGCCGAACGCCAGGCGCGCGGCGTCGGGTACGCCCAATCGCGCCAGGAAGAGCTCCCTGTCATCTCGTCGGCCATCATCAGCAACAACGTGCTGATCGCCTTCTGGGCCTTTGCGGGGGGCATCGTCCTGGGGCTGCCGACCGTCTGGGTGCTCGTCAAGAACGGTCTGCTGCTCGGCCTGGGCTTTGGGCTGTTCGTCAACTATCACGCCGGCGGCTACCTCGCGACCTTCGTGGCAGGTCACGGGATCCTCGAGCTGACGGCGATCTTCATCGCCGGGGGCGCGGGCTTGCGCATTGCGGGCGCGCTCGTGGTACCGGGCGACCGGCTGCGCCGCGATGCGCTCGTGCTCGAAGGGCGCATCGCCGGGCGCATGATCGGAGCCGTCGTGGTGTTGCTCACGATCGCCGGCACCATCGAAGGCCTGCTGTCGGCGAGCGATGCTCCGGCTCCCTGGAAGCTGGCGACGAGCGGTGCGAGCGCGGTGTTGCTCGTCCTCTATCTCACGAGCGGGTGGACATATCTGAAGCGTAATCCGGTATCCGTCATCCGTGGTCCGTAACTGCGTCTACAGGAAAACGGTTGACGGATGACGGATAACGCCCGCACCGGCCGCCACCATTGCGCGGGTGGGCAGTATCGAGCACGGTGCCGCCGGCTCACCGAATCACTTGTCCAGCGCTTCCAGAATCCCGCGCATCTTGCGCGCTAGTGCCTCGATCTGCTTCAGGCCGCCGACCGTTTCGGCATCGAGTTTGTCGGCGCCGAGCAGCAGCAGCTGGGTCTCGGCCAGGATGGCCGCGAGCGGGTTGGACAGATCGTGCCGCAGCTTCCGGATAGGGTCCTTCAGGTCGGCCATCTAGAGCAGCGAGCGATACAGGTCGCGCAGGTGATGATCGCGCAGGTCGCGCACCGACTGCCACAGGTCGGGCTCCGAGGTGGCGCAGAAGATCTCCGCCGTGGAGCGCTCAGCCTCCGTGTCGGCTGCCCCGAACAGAACCCGGCCCCGCCAGATCCCGTCCTCGGAGCGGCGTACCTGGAGACGAATGGGGATGAGTTGTCCGTCGAATCGAATGGGGGGGAGATCGTGAACGACTGCGTCGCCTGCGTCCGATGGGTAGCGTGCCGGCTGTGCGGGCATGCGGCGCCCTAGGGCTGGTTTGGGTAAAGATATAAGGGCTGGGGACTTGCGCAATACTGAAAGGCGGTGGAGGACGGTGGAAGGCGGTGGAGGTGGATGGCGAGGCAGGACCAAACCTCCACCGCCCTCCACCGTCAGATTCTGAAGGGAACGGGCGCAAACGTCGCCAGAAACAGCCCCAGTGCCGCCCAGGCGACGGCCCGGCGCGACCGGGGCAGCGGCCGCTGCGCGTCGAGCACCGCTGGATGGCTGAGGCGCCCGCGCGACAAGAGCAGCACGAGGAACCCCCACAGGTACCAGCCCCACCACCAGTGACCCAAGACGATCACCAGGCACCAGAAGAACACGGCGATGCGCTGGTGCCAGCGCGGCAGGGCGGCGTACAGAATGTGTCCGCCGTCGAGCTGGGAAATGGGCAGCAGGTTCAGCATCGTCACGAGCATGCCCACCCATCCCGCGAACGCGAGCGGATGCACACTCACGGCCGCCGGGTGACCGAGCAGCAGCCGACGCAACAGCAGCGACACCAGCGAATCGCCCAGCGGAATCTGCGGGCCGCCGGCGAAATACACCGCCAGCCCCTGCGCGCCCTCCTGGAGACCTACAGGGTGGCTCAGCAGCAAGCCGACCGCGAGCACCGGCAGCGCGACGACGAATCCCGCGATCGGCCCGGCGACGCCCACATCGAACAACTGCCGCCGATCGGAGAGCACCGTGCGCAGGCGAATGAAGGCGCCCATGGTACCGATGAACGTCGGGAACATCGGCACCGGGATGAAGTACGGCGGCGACACGTCGAGCTGATAACGCCGCGCGACCACGTAGTGACCCAGCTCGTGGCACACCAGGATGGCGAGCAGTGGCACCGAGAAGCTGAGGCCCGTCGCCCAGGCGGCGAGAAAGCCCGGATAGCCGGGGTAGCCACTCGTGAAGAACACGAACCAGCCCGTGTAGGGGATGCCGTTCGCGAGCACGGCACCGGCGAAGGTGATCGTGTAGAACGTGGCGAGAAACAGGGCCACATGCAGGCCCCAGCGCTCGCGCCGGCGGCGCAGCGGCCGGGTGAGGATCAGGTGCTGACCCTCGCGCTCCTCCGACCAGTAGTAGGTGCCGGGCCATTGCGCCAGCGCGGCAGCGAGCGCCGGCGACGCGCCGCCGGGCCCGGCGTGCAGCGGATGTACAAGCGCGTCAATCACTTCGCGGTCTGGCAACGAGATGGTGCGCCACGCCAACAGAAACGCGGTCAGGTTCACGGCGCGCTCTTGACTCGGGCTCGCGGGGCGCCTACTATAACTCGTCCGCACTCCTTCGAATTTCCAGATTCCATTTTCAAGACCGCGTTCACTCCCCACCCCGGGGTTTAGCCCGCCGTAGCACGGAGCAAGAACACACGTGGATATCGCTGAATTGAAGAGGAAGTCCGTCGCGGAACTGCACGCGATGGCCGAAACCCTGAACATCACCAACTACTCAGGGCTCCGCAAGCAGGATCTGATTTTCCGCATCGAGCAGTCGCTGCTCGACTCCGACACGGTGCTCCGGGGCGAAGGCGTCCTGGAAATCCTGCCGGAAGGCTACGGATTCCTCCGCAGCCCCGACTGGAACTATCTCTACGGCCCCGACGACATCTACGTCTCGCCCAGCCAGATCAAACGGTTCGATCTGCGCACCGGGGATACCATCATGGGACAGGTCCGGCCGCCCAAGGAAGGGGAGCGCTATCTCGCGCTGCTCAAGGTTGAGACGGTCAACGGCGAGGAGCCGGAGAAGGCCAAGCACCGGGTCGCGTTCGACAACCTGCGGCCCCGCTACCCGGAGCAGCGCATCAAGCTGGAGCGCAAGGACGCGGACCTGTCGATGCGCGTGATGGACATTCTGAGCCCCATCGGCAAAGGACAGCGCGGCCTCATCGTGTCGCCGCCCAAAGCCGGTAAGACCATCCTGATGCAGAAGCTGGCCAATTCCATCATCGAGAATCATCCCGAGATCTACCTCATCGTGCTGCTGATCGACGAGCGGCCCGAAGAGGTGACCGACATGGAGGAGAACGTCAAAGGCGCCAACGTCGAGGTGATCTCCTCCACGTTCGACGAGCCGGCCGACCGGCACGTGCAGGTCGCCGACATGGTCATTGAAAAAGCCAAGCGCTTGGTCGAGCACGGCAAGGACGTCGTGATTCTGCTCGATTCCATCACGCGCCTGGGCCGCGCCCACAACGTCGTGGTGCCGCACTCGGGCAAGATCCTGTCGGGCGGTGTGGATGCCAACGCGCTGCAGAAGCCCAAGCGCTTCTTCGGCGCCGCGCGTAACATCGAGGGCGGCGGCTCCCTCACGATTCTGGCGACCGCGCTGATCGATACCGGCTCGCGCATGGACGAGGTCATCTTCGAGGAGTTCAAGGGCACCGGGAACTCGGAAGTAATTCTCGACCGCCGCATCGCCGAACGGCGCACGTTCCCGGCGATCGATGTGCAGCGCACCAGCACCCGCAAGGAGGAGCTGCTCCTCACCAAGGACGAGCTCAACAAGGTCTACCTGCTGCGCAACTTCCTCGCCGATATGCCGCCGGTCGAGGGCATCGAGTTCCTGCTCGAGCGGCTCAAGCGCACCAAGACCAACAACGAGTTTTTCGCCACGATGGCGCAGGGGTGACGGAACGCGGGCGATTGCTCGGCGTCGATTGGGGCGAACGCCGCATCGGCCTCGCCCTGTCCGACGAGACGCAGACCCTCGCCAAGCCGCTCGCGACCCTCACCCGCCGCGCCGGCAAACGCTTCCCGATGCGCCAGCTCCTCACCCTGCTGGAACGTCACGCCGTGACCGGCATCGTGGTCGGCCTGCCGCTCGACCAGGAGGGGGGCGAGGGCGAGGCGGCCTGCTCCGCCCGCACCCTCGCCGCCGCGCTCGAGCGCCACTCGGGCACGCCGGTCGCCTTGTGGGACGAGCGGCTCACGACGGCCCGCGCCCTGCAAACCGTGCGTGAGCTGGGCGGGACGACGAGGGGCCGGAAGGACGACGTGGACGCGCTGGCGGCGACGGTCTTGCTGCAACACTATCTCGACGCGAGGCGGGGAACAGCCACATGAGCGTGCGGAGTGTGGAGTGCGGAGTGCGGAGTGGACGAGCGACCTCTCGTTCTCAACTCCGCACTCCGCGTTCCGCACTCCGCACTCTGCTCATCGCCGCCCTGGCAGCCTGCAGCGGCTCCGATGGCCCCAGAGTCACCGTCACTATCCCTGCGGGCGCCACGCTCGACGCCGCCATCGACTCGCTCGCCGCCAGCCGGGTGATCGATCATCCCGGCACGTTCCGCCTCTATGCGAAGCTGCGGGGGCTGGGTGGATCGCTGAAGAGCGGCGTGTACCTGCTGCATCAGGACGAAGCCTGGTCGGAAGTCGTGGCCGCCCTCGAGCGGGGCCGGGGCGTGGAGCAACGCTTCACGGTGCGGGAAGGCCTGCGCCTTTCCGAGATCGCCGAGATCGCCCAGCGCGCGCTCGGCATCCCGCGCGACTCGCTGCTCGATGCGGCGCAGGATTCCGCGCTGCTCGCTGGATTAGGCCTTCCCCCGACCACGCCCAGCGCCGAGGGGTACCTGTTCCCCACGACGTACCTGTTGCCGCTGCACATCGGGGCGCACGAGCTGGTGCACGTGATGACGCATCAGTTCGTGGAGCAATGGAGCCCGGAGTGGCAGGCTCGACTCGATTCACTCAACTTCTCGCGCCACCAGCTGGTCACGCTCGCGTCGATCGTCGAGGCCGAGGCGCGCTACGACCCCGATCGACCGTTCATCTCCGCCGTGTATCACAACCGCCTGAAGCGCGGCATGCGGCTCGAGGCCGACCCGACCGTGAGCTACGCCTACGGCCGGCGACTCAAGCGCGTGTACGAGAAGAACCTCGCCGTGCGGTCGGCCTACAACACGTATCTGCATTCCGGGCTGCCCCCGGGCCCGATCGGCCAGCCGGGGCGCGCCAGTCTCGCGGCCGCGCTCTACCCGGCCGACGTGCCGTTTCTGTACTTTGTGGCCCAGCCTGACGGCAAGCACATTTTCTCCACCACGTTCGCCGAGCACGAAGCGGCGATCGCGCGCGTCAAGCAACTGCGGCGCGCAGCGCGCGCGTCGCGGCCTCCGGGTCGGTAGCGCTCCAAATTGCCCCGATCACGGCCACCCCGGCGGCGCCGGCGCGCATCACCGCCGCGGCATTCGCGGTCGTGATCCCGCCGATCGCGATCACCGGCATGCCTGGCGGGGCCAGCGCCGCCAGGCGCGTGAAGCCCTCGGCGCCGAGCGGCGCGCCGGCATCGGCCTTATTGCCGGTCGCGAAACACGGCCCCACACTCCAGTAGTCCGCAGGCCAGGCCGACACGCGCTGCGCCTCCGCCGGCGTGCCGACGGAAATGCCGAGCAGAAACGCGGGAGCCGCAGGGACGAAGTCACGGATGCGGTCGAGCGGCAGGTCCTCCTGTCCCAGGTGCGCGCCGGCGGCACCAGCGGCAAGGGCCACATCGACCCGGTCGTTCACCATCACCGGGATGGCGAGCGCCGCCACCAGCGTCCGGGCGAGGGCCGCGGCATCGCGCGCCGGAGCGTCCTTCAGGCGTACCTGGATCATGGTCGCGCCGCCGGCTTCGGCCCGCCGGCAGGCGGTCACGATATCGCGCCCCTTGAGGAGCGCGGCGTCCGTGAGCACCATCAAGCGCAACCGATCGGCGAGCGTCATGACCAAGATCCTGCGGGGACTGCGCGGTGCCACCACCGCGACGGCCAACACGCGCGATGCGATCCTCAGCGCGACGGCGGAGCTGCTGCGCGCGCTGCAGGAGGCGAACGGCTTCCGGCCCGAAGAGGTCGAGAGCGCCATCTTCACGTCGTCGCCCGACCTCACCGCCGAATACCCGGCGCGCGCCGCGCGCTCCCTCGGCTGGACCGAGGTGCCGCTGCTGGGCGCCGCGGAAGTGGCCGTGCCCGACGGCTTACCGCTCTGCATCCGCGTGCTGCTGCACTTCTACACGGCCAAGCCGCAGCGCGAACTGAAACATATGTACCTGCGCGGCGCGGCGAAGCTGCGGCCGGATCGCGGCGGTGGCACGTGACGACGCTGACCGCGTCCCGCACGGTCGTGGTGTCGGCGAAGGGCGCCGCGCGCTGGCAGGCCGGCCATCCCTGGATCTATCGCACGGACGTGTACGACGAGCCACGCGACGCGCCGGGGATCGTGACCGTGACGGAGCGCCGCGGCCGCCACCTCGGCCAGGCGCTGTACTCGCCGAAATCCGAGATCCGGCTGCGGCTCCTGACGCGCGGCCGCGAGCCGATCGACGCCAGCTGGTGGCACGAACGCATGGAGCGGGCGGCAGCGCTGCGCCGGGGGGTGCAGGCCACCGCCTATCGGGTAGTGCACGCCGAAGGCGACGGCCTTCCCTCTCTGGTGGTGGACCGCTACGGCCCCTACGTCGTCGCCCAGTTGCTCTCCGCCGGGCTCGAGCAGGCGCGCAACGACGCGGTGGCGGGAATCACTGCGGCGCTAGCGCCCGAGGGCATCCTGCTGCGCAACGACTCCGCCATCCGGCGTCACGAAGGCCTCCCGCTCGAGGTCGTCGCGGCGGCCGGAGCGGTGCCGGCGACGGTGGAGGTCGAGGAGCACGGCATCCGCTACCTGGCCGCACCGCACGATGGTCAAAAGACCGGCGCGTTCCTGGATCAGCGCGAGAATCGCGTGCTGGTGAGCGAGCACGCTGGCCCGGGCCGGGCGCTCGACCTGTTCACCTACCACGGCTCGTTCGCGCTGCACCTCGCTCGGCGGAGTGCCGAGGTCGTGGCCGTCGACTCGAGTGCCGAGGCGCTCGCGCGCGGGCGCGAAAATGCCGCGCTCAACGGGTTCGCGAACATCACGTGGCGCGAGGCCAATGCGTTTGATCTGTTGCGCGAGCTCGAGCGCCGCGAGGAGCGGTTCGACACCGTGGTCCTCGACCCGCCGGCGTTCGCCAAGTCGAAGCAGAGCGTCGACCGCGCGCTCGCGGGCTACAAGGAGATCAACCTCCGCGCCATGCGGCTCCTCACGAGCGGCGGAGTGTTGTTCACCTGCTCCTGCTCCTACCACGTGAGCCGGGCGGTCTTCCTCGACATGGTGGCGGATGCCGCGCGGGACTCGGGGGCCCGTCTGCAGATCATGGCCGTCACCGGAGCCGGCAGCGACCATCCGGAGCTGGTGAACGTTCCCGAGACGGGTTACCTCAAAGGGGTCCTGCTTCGAGCGGTGGACTAGTCTTCACCGTTGACTATTGTGCAGCCCCTTACAACCTTGCACTCCTGTCCATGCCGGCGTCCGCCCTGGTCCGCCGAGTTTTTATCGGCCTCCTCGTCGCCAACCTGGCGGTCGTGGGGATCAAGCTGGCCGTCGGGATCGAGTCCGGGTCCCTGGCGGTGCTCGGCGGCGCGGTGGATTCCTGCGTGGACGCGCTGAACAATGTGCTCGCGCTGATCGTCGTGCGCGTCGCGGCCAAGGAGCCGGATGAGGACCACCCGTACGGGCACGGCAAGTTCGAGACGCTGGGCGCGCTCGCGATCGTGGGATTCCTGTCGATCACCTGCTTCGAGCTGATACGGGGGGCGATCAATCACCTCGTGAGCGGCACGCATCGCATCGACGTCACCGACTTTCAGTTCGCGCTCCTGGTCCTTACTCTGGGCGTGAACGTCCTGGTCACCTGGTACGAGCAACGTCGCGGCACCGAGCTCGGTAGCGAGCTGCTGGTGGCCGACGCGGCGCACACCCGCGCCGATGTGTTCATCACGGTCGGCGTGCTCATCGGCATTCTGCTGACCCGCCAGGGGTGGTGGTGGGCCGACCCGGCGGTGGCCATCGTGGTCGCTCTGGCGATCGTGCTCGTCGCGTATCGCATCGTGGCGCGCACCGTGCCGGTGCTGGTGGACGAGCGGGCCATCCCGCCGGGGGACATCCGGGGCGCAGCCCAGGCAGTGCCCGGCGTGAAGAGCGCGTACGGCATCCGCTCCCGCGGACCCTCCGATCTGCGCTACGCCGAGTTGACGGTGTGCGTGGATCGCCACGCCGACGTCGAATCGGCTCACGCCATCGCGGATCAGGTCGAGGAGCGTCTCAAGCGCGACTTGCGGCTGCACGAAGTCACCGTGCACGTGGAGCCATGCTGAACCTCTCGGGGAACCATCCGTCCCGCACGACGCGGCGGCCGCCGCGCTCGCTCAGGCAGGAGTACCACGAATTCCTGCTGCAGCGCATCGAGGAGTACAAGAACGCGCTGACGCGCGAGCAGCTGCTCGAGATCGGCGACGAGGCCGTGCGCGAGCTGGAAACGAGCGCCGCGGGGCAGTATCTGCTGACGGAGGTGCTGCTGCTCGAGCACGTGGACCGCATCATCACGCGGCGCCTGCGCCTGCCCTCTTTCCCCCGCTGGCGCCAGAAGCACCGCGCGCTGCGCGCCGCTCAACGGGTGCCCACGCATTGGGGCCTCGAGCCGGGTCCGCTGGTGAGCTCGGTGCGCCGCCTCGAGCCCGGCGACCTGGGCGTCGTGATCGGCGCGGCGGGCCAACCGCTCGCCGCGGCGCTGTTCATCGCCGCGCACGACGCCGAGGTGTTCCTGCTCGACCAGGACCTGGCGGCCGTCGAGGGAGCCGAGAGCCGCGCCGTGACGGAGCAGCTGGCCGGCCGGTTCCAGGCACTCGTCGTGACGTTCGGCGCCTGGTTCCCCGACGTGTCGCCCAGCATCGTGGTGATCGACCCCGCGGTCCTCGCGAGCGCGCGCCCGCGGGACCGCACCAGCCTGCTGTCGGACCTCCAGGCCCGGACCCGCCCCGGCGGCGTTCACGTGATCATGCCGAGCCCTTCGACGAGCGAAGTCATTCCGCTCGCGTCCGAGGCGCTGCAGGGCCAATACGCCGGCTGGGAGATCGTGCGGCGCCGCCGGTCCAAAGCCGGCGCCGGCTTCATCGCCACCAAACCGGAGCGTCAGCTGGACACAGCTCTGAACGTGTCGGAGTAACCGCCCCCCTCCCGGCCCATCACGTTACACGTTGCACGACAACACGTTGCACGACGCGATCGGTGGCAAGCCGTTTGCCTCGGGCAACCGGTAACCTGCAACGTGGAACGTGCGGCATGACCAGCCTTCCCCTCGTCCTCGACGACAACGAGCCCATCGGCATCATTCTGCGGGCGGGCCGCAAGATGCTCCGCCCCGCGAAAATCTGGGCATACTGCTGGTTCACAGACGAGGGTGAGGCGGGCGACCACACGCACCTGCATCTCCCCGAGCACACCGAGTAACAGCTAACAGCAACAGACGGCAAGACGCCAAGCGGTTGACAGTCGCCAGGAGCTAGTCAAGCAACAACTTGCACCCGGCGACTAACAACCACTTGGCGTCTTGGCGTCTGGCAGGTAATCTGTGAACTATGGCCTCGCTGACTATCAACGGCCGTAGCATCACCGCCGATCCCGATCAAACGATCCTCGACGCCGCCCGCGCGGCCGGGATCGCCGACATCCCCACGCTGTGCTGGTACCCGAAACTGCCGATCGTCGGGAACTGCCGCATTTGCCTCGTCTCGGTCGAGGGCCAGCCGAAACTGCTCCCGGCGTGCGCCACCAAGGTGGCCGACGGGATGGTGGTGCAGACCGAGTCGCACGCGGCGGTCGAGAACCGCAAGGGCGTGCTGCGACTGCTGCTGGAGCGCTATCCAGGGGATCACCTGCGCAATGGCGGCCGGGCGACGCCACGCAACGAGTTCGAGCGATACGTAGTGCGCTACGGGGTCGTCCCCACGGGGGTGGGCGACCGCGATCTGGCGCTGCGCCACGGCGACGAGCGGCCGGGCGATCCCATGATCCGCCACGACATGAGCACCTGCATCCTGTGTACGCGCTGCGTGCGCGCGTGCGAGGACATCCAGGTGGTCGGCGTGCTGGACGTGGCGCAGCGCGGCGAGCACGCCGAGATCATCGTCGGCGCCGACGGCGATCCCGACAAGGCCGGCTGCACGTGGTGCGGGGAGTGCGTCCGCGTGTGCCCCACGGGCGCAATCTTCGAGGTGATGCCCCAGGAGCGGTTCGCGCCGGAGCAGATCCTCCACCCCGACAAGACCATCCGCTCGGTTTGCCCGTACTGCGGCGTCGGCTGTCAGGTGGACCTGCACGTGGCCGACAGCAAGGTCATCCGGGTCACGTCTCCCGACATCGAGCTGAACACGCCGAACCAGGGCTCCACCTGCGTGAAGGGCCGGTTCGGCTACGATTTTCCCCAACATCGCGATCGCCTCACCAAGCCGCTGATCCGCCGGGGCTGGATCAAGGATGGCGACCGCTGGGCGTGGCGCGGTCCCACCGGACCGACGCGCCGCGGCGGCCCCTGGCAGACGATCGAGGGCGAGGGCCAGCGGCCCAAGCCCGCCGGACCGCCCCGCGCCGTCGGCAAGGCCGTGCGCGACCTGCCGCTGCTCGAGCGGCTCGACATGGACATCCGCGATCGGGTGGCCACGCCGCCCGCGTGGTACGAGCCGTTCCGGGAAGCCACTTGGGAAGAGGCGCTGGAGCTCACCAGCCAGGAGCTGCTGCGGATCAAGCGGGAGCGCGGCGGCGATGCGCTGGCGTGCTTCTCATCGGCGAAGTGCTCCAACGAAGAGAACTACCTCATCATGCGGATGTTCCGCGCCGGGCTCGGCACCAACAACATCGACCACTGCACGCGGCTGTGTCACTCGACGTCGGTCGCGGCGATGCAGCGGGCGCTGAACACCTCGGCCGCCTCGGGCTCGATGCGCGAGGTGGAGCACGCGACCGACGTCATTTTCATCGCGGGCGCGAACACCACCGAGTCGCACCCCGTGTTCGGGGCGGCGATCAAGCGGGCGCACGAGCGTGGCGCCACCCTCATAGTGGCGGATCCGCGCCGCACCGAGCTCGCGGGGCGGGCCGACCTGCACCTGCAGATGCTGCCCGGCACCGACGTGGCGCTGTTCAACGCGATGCTCAACCACATCATCGCGCAGGGGCTCGAGAACAAGCCATTCATCGCCGCGCGCATGCACGACTTCGACAAGGTGCGCCGGTCGGTCCAGGCCATGACGCCGGAGGTCGCCTCCAAGATCACCGGTGTCCCGGCCGACGCCATTCGGCATGCGGCCGAGGTGTACGCGCACGGGCCGAACACCAGCACGTTGTGGGCGATGGGCCTCACCCAGCACGCCAACGGCACCGACCTCGTCACCGCGCTCCTCAACCTGATGCTCGCCTGTGGCATGATCGGACGCTGGGGCGCAGCCATGATGCCGGTCCGCGGCCAGAACAACGTGCAGGGCGCCTCCGATGTCGGCGCGATCCCGTTCGTGTACACGGACTACCGGTCCGTCAAAGACCTCGCGATCCGCGCGGAGTACGCCACGGCATGGGGCGTGCCCCCTGAGTCCCTCTCCCTCAGGGAGGGGCTCATGGTGACGGAGATCGTCAAAGAAGAGAGCGGCGTGCGCGGCATGTACATCATGGGCGAGAATCCGATCATTTCGGACCCCGACATCGCGCATGCCGAGCACTGGTTCCAGGAGCTCGAGTTCCTGGTGGTGCACGACCTGTTTCTCACCGAGACCGCCCGCTACGCCGACGTGGTCCTCCCGGGGTCGAGCTTCGCCGAGAAGACCGGAACGTTCGTGAACACGGAGCGCCGCATTCAGCTCGCCCACCAGGCGGTCGCGCTGCCCGGGGACGCGCGCGGCGACCTCAACATTCTCATCGATCTCTCGCGCCGGCTCGGTCTGCCGACCCCGTTCACGACCGCCGAAGACGTAGCGCGCGAAGTCTACCAGGTGACGCCCTCGTGGCGCGGGGTGACCTACCAGCGGCTCGAGGGCGCCGGCCTGCAGTATCCCGTGCCCACGCTCGACTCCCCCGGTACATCGTTCCTGTTCGACGAGCACTTCCCGACCGCCGATGGCAAGGGCGTGTTCGTGCCGGTGGAGTACGCGCCTCCCGTTGAGCTGCCCGACGAGGAGTTTCCGTTCGTCATGAACACCGGGCGCCAGCTGTACCACTGGCACACGGGGACCATGACCCGCCGCGCCTCGGGCCTCGATCAGCGCGAGCCCACGCCGGTCGTGGAGATCCATCCCGCCGACGCGGCGCAGCTCGGGCTCGAAGACGGGGATCTGGTGCGGCTTACCTCGCGGCGCAACTCGATGGTGAGCTCGTGTCGCATCTCGGAGCGCGTGGCCCGGGGCCAGGTGTTCGTGCCGTTTCATTTCCGCGAGGCGGCCGCGAACCTGCTCACCAATCCGGTGCTCGATCCGTACGCGAAAATGGCGGAGCTCAAGTGTTGCGCCGTGCGTGTTGAGCCGGCGATGGTAGGAGTGAGGGACTAGGGGCCCGTAGCCCCCAATGGACCTCGGTCTCGCGGGCCGCGTCGCGCTGGTGTGCGGCAGCACCAAGGGGCTGGGACGCGCCGTCGCGAAGCTGTTGGCCCAGGAAGGCGCCCGGGTGGCGGTCAATGGACGCCATGAAGGCGCCGTCGAGCGCGCGGCCGAGCAGCTGACGGCGGAGACCGGCCAGCGCGTGACGCCGTGCGTCGCCGACGTCGGCGTGCCGGCCCAGGCCGAAGCGCTGGTGGAGCGCGTGCACCATGAGCTCGGCCGGCTGGACGTGCTGTTCTGCAACGCCAGCGGGCCGCCCGCCGCCCCGTTCAGCCATCAGTCCGGCGACGCGTTCCAGCGCGCCGTGGAGTTGAATCTCCTTTCCGCGGTGCACCTCTGCCGGGCCGCGGTCCCCATCATGCGCAAGCTTCAATGGGGCCGGATCATCTGCCTCGCGTCGGTCGCCGCCAAGCAGCCGCTGCCCGGGCTGATCCTGTCGACCACGGCGCGCGCGGGGGTGCTCGGGTTCGCCAAGGCGCTGGCCGACGAGGTCGCGGCCGAGGGCATCACCGTCAACGTGGTGTGTCCCGGATTCATCAGCACCGAGCGGATCACCGAGCTCACCGACACGCGCGCCAAGCGCGAGCAGCGGGCGTCTCAGGAAGTGATGCGTGAGATGGTGTCCGGCATCCCGCTCGGCCGCATGGGTCGCACCGATGAGCTCGCGGCCGCGGTCGCGTTCCTCGCGTCGGAGCGGGCCAGTTATATTACCGGCGCCGCGCTCCAGGTGGACGGAGGGTTCACGCGGTCCATCTT
>CBFHAJ010000002.1:0-59323 GCA_965653495.1 uncultured bacterium
GGCGACGCGCCGGCGTGGAGCGACGCCTTCCCGCACGGCGTCGGCGCCCAACGCGCCGGTCACGGGATCGAAGAAATGCTCCTCGGCGGCGAGCTGCGTCAGCGCGGCGACCTCGCTCTCGGAGCAGTGGCGGCGCAGCTCGGCCAGCACAGGCTCGGGGAGGCCGCCGGCCTGCGCGGCATAGCAGGTCACGGCCTCGGTGAACGCGAGCGCGGCGCGCTCGCGCGGTGAGAACAGCGGACTCGTCGCGTAGCGGCGCAGCGCCGCCAGCTCGGCCGGCGGCAAGAAGCGCTGCCGCCAGTAGTGTCGTCCCTGCTCGACGCACCAGCGGCACCCCGACAACTCCGCCGCGAGCTGGCGCACGAGCAGCCGCAGCCGGGGCTCGAGCATCGCCCCGCCGCTCCAGAGACGCACCCGCAGATACGCGGGCAACGCGCCCGGCCCCGGGAGCCGAGCCTCGGGCGCAGCGGTCACCGCGCGCCGTAGCGACTGCAGCAGGTTCAGGAGTATCATCTTACTGATACAACTGTATCATCTCGCGAGGCGCGACGCAACCTGCCGCGTCCCCTTCCCTCTGCGCGGTTCCCTTCGTTTCTTGGTCTGCGCATGTCCTTCGCCCGCCGTCTCCTGCTCCGCGCCTCGCGCAGCGCCTGGCTGGCCGGTGAGCTCAAGCGCCGCGCGTTTTTCCGTCGCGCGGTGCGGCGCTTCATGCCCGGTGAAGACCGTGTCGCGGCACTCGACGCCGCCGCCGGCTTCGCGCCCGACGGCCTCCGCAGCGTGCTGACCCAGCTGGGCGAGCAGGTGACGAGCCGCGCCGAGGCCGCGGCCGTCCGCGACCACTATCTCGAGACGCTCGACCTGATCCGCGCGCGCGCCCTTCCTACCGAGCTGTCGGTCAAGCTCACGCATCTGGGTGTGGACCAGGACCGCGCCGCGTGCCAGCGCGACGTCCTGGCCCTGGCCACGCGCGCCCAGGAGACCGGCTCGTTCCTGTGGGTGGACATGGAAGAGTCGCGCTACGTGGACGCGACGCTCGACCTGGTGCGCGCCGTGCGGGCGACCGGGGCACCGCTGGGGGTGTGCCTGCAGGCCTACTTGCGGCGCACTCCCGGCGACCTCGACGCGCTGCTGGCACGCCGCATCGGCATCCGGCTCGTGAAGGGGGCGTACAACGAGCCCGCGGCGGTGGCGCTGCCGCGCAAGCGCGACGTCGACGCGGCGTACCTCACGCTGGCTGCACGATTGCTCGAGCACGCCGCGGGCGATGGCGGCGCCCGGGCCGTGTTCGGCACCCATGACCTCGACCTGATCGAGGCGATCCGCCAGCGCGCCGTCACGCTCGGCGCGGCGTCGGGTGCATGGGAGATCCACATGCTGTACGGCATCCGGGCGGCGGCGCAGCGGGCGCTCGCCGGGCAAGGCTGCCGGGTGGGCGTGCTGATCAGCTATGGCAGCGCTTGGTTCCCCTGGTACATGCGGCGGCTCGCCGAACGGCCGGCAAATGTCTGGTTCGTGTTGAAGAACCTGGTATAGCTCCCGGGGTCAGCAGACTTGAGCCGGCCCCTCCCGACCGCCACCTTTCCCATCCGATGGCCACCCATGTGCTGACTCCGGCCCCGGCCGAGCTGGACCGCTGGCGGCGCGACACCCCGGGGTGCCGGGACCGGATCCACCTGAACAACGCGGGCGCCGCGCTCATGCCGCGCCCGGTGCTCGATGCGCTCACAAGCCATCTCGAGCGCGAGGCCGCGATCGGCGGCTACGAGGCGGCCGACGAAGCCGAGCCCCGGGTGCGCGAAGCGTACGAGCTGGTGGCGCGGCTGGTGGGGGCCACGCCCCGCAATATCGCGCTGGTCGAGAACGCGACGGTCGCTTTCTCGCAAGCGCTCTCGGCGTTCGATTTCCACGCCGGCGATCGCATCGTGACGAGCCGCACCGATTATCCGTCCAATCAGCTGACGTACCTCTCGCTGGCCCGGCGCATGGGTGTCGAGACGGTGCGCGCGGAGGACCTCCCCGAGGGAGGGGTCGATCCCGAGAGCGTGCGGCGGCTGGCGGCCGACCCGCGCACCCGCGTCGTGGCGCTGACGTGGGTCCCGACCAACTCCGGCCTGGTGCAGGACGTGCACACCGTGGGCGCGATCTGCGCCGAACTCAACATCCCCTATCTGGTCGACGCGTGTCAGAGCGTCGGGCAGCTGCCGGTCGACGTCGGGGCCGTGCGCTGCGATTTCCTGGCGGGGACAGGCCGTAAGTTCTTGCGGGGCCCGCGCGGGATTGGCTTCCTGTATGTCTCCGATCGCATGCTCGAGCGGGGTGCGTTTCCACTGTTCGTCGACATGCGCGGGGCCGACTGGACCGATCCGAACGCTTTCCGTCTGGCTGACGGTGCGCGCCGGTTCGAGAACTGGGAGTTCGCCTACGCGCTGGTGCTCGGGCTCGCCGAGGCGGCGCGCTATACGCTCGCGGTGGGTCCCGCGGGGCCGGAGCGGGCCCAACGTCTCGCCGCGGCGCTGCGCGAGCTGCTGAGCGGCATTCCCGGCGTCCGCGTACTCGACCGCGGGCGGGAGCGTTGCGCCATCGTGACGCTCGACGTCCGCGGCCGGGACGCCACCCAGCTCGAGCTCGAGCTGCGCACGCGCGGCGTGAACACCAGCTCCCAGACACGCACGTCGGGCGTGCTCGACATGGACGACAAGCACGCCACGTCCGTTCTGCGCATGTCGCCGCATTACTACAACACGGAGGACGAGCTCGACGCGGCCGTCGCGACACTGGTGGAGCTGCTCCGCGGATGAGCATCGCCCGACCAGGCAAGATCGTCGCGGTCGGCCGCAACTACAGAAGAGCGACGGGGCCGGGCCCGCGACATGGTGTCTCGATTGTCGCGCTCGTGTCGGTCGTATCGCAGGTGATGACCCTCGAGCCCGGGGACCTGATTGCGACTGGCACGCCCGCCGGCGTGGGTCCCCTGCATCCTGGAGATGTGGTGGAGGTAGAGATCCCGGGCGTCGGCGTGCTGCGCAACCCGGTGGTCGCGGAGCAACGGCGATGATCCGATCGCTCGGGATCGCCCTGCTCGCCGTGGGTGCGGGCGGTGCTGCGACCCGGCTGGGGGCGCAGGTGCGGTTCAGTCAGCCCGCGACGCTGTCCCAGATGATCGGCACGACCAAGGTCACCATCGTCTACAACCGGCCGGACGCGCGCGGCCGCAAACTGTTCGGCGCGCTGGTCCCGTGGGGCAAGGTATGGTGTCCGGGGGCGGACGAGGCCACCAACATCACGTTCGACAAGGACGTGATGGTGGCAGGGCAGCCGCTCGCGGCCGGGAAGTACAGCGTGTGGGCGATCCCCGACAGCGTCCAGTGGACGCTGATCTTCAGTAAGGCCGCCGCCGTGTTCCACATCCCGTATCCCGGCGCCGAGCACGACGCGCTGCGGATCACGCTTAGCCCCGAGCCGGGGCCTTACGTCGAAACGCTCGCGTTCTACTTTCCGGTTGCGACCGCCGACCACGCGGTCCTGAACCTGCACTGGGGCGAGACCATCGTACCCATTCCCATCACGCCGAAGTAGCGCGCTACTCCCGCACGCGCCGCCGCTGCTCCAGCCAGTCCTTGACCGCAAAGCCGAGCGAGGCGCCGAGCCCGGCGCTCGCGACACCCAGCAAGAGTTTTCCCGTTGCGACCAGCACAGCCATTGCGTCAGCTCCTCCTTGAACGACGACGCCCCCGCGCTCGATTCGTGAAGCGCAGGGGCGTTGGTCTCACCCAGGTCGACAGCTGCTACGCCTTACATCCCACGCATCCGGTCACGGTGTGCAAGCGACAGGCCATGGCGACAACAACACAGCGTGCAGTTTCGCGTCATGCGGCGAACCCTAACCAGGCCGCGCGGTTCGCGTCAACGACCCATCCAGGTGACATCAATCCTGGTGGGCCTTCCAGGCGCGGTAATACGCCTCCACTTCGTGCAGAAATCCCAGATGGCGCGGCTGCCACCCCAGCGAGCGGGTGGCCTTGCGGGCATCGACCAACTGGCTCAGGGCGAGCGCATCGGCGAAGTCGCCCATCGTCTTGCGCGCCTCCGTGAGCGGTGTCGGGCGGAGCTCCCCCTCGAAGCCCGCCGCGCGCGCTGCAGCGGTCGCGAGCTCCAGCATGGTCGACGAGGACTGGTCGTTGAGGTTGAAGATCTCGCCCGCCAGCTCGCTCTCGGCGGCCCGGACGTACGCGTCCGCGAGGTCGTCGACATGCACCATGGGCACGCGATTGTGGCCGTCGCCCACCACGGTCGGCTGTTTTCCCGCTGTCGGACCCGCGAACCACATGCCGGTCAGACCGCCCGAGCCACCGTACACGTCTCCCGGCCGGATCACCATCCCGCGCGCGCCGGTCGCTTTCAGCACCAGCTGCTCGTGCGCCGGGCGCCACGCGACGAGCTTGGGAGGCCGGGGGGGCGTGGTCTCGTCCACCACGCGGCCGCCGGTGTCGCCGTACACCCAGTCGCCGCTCGTGAAGATGATCGTCTTGGGTTGCGTGCCGCGGCGCGCGGCGGCGAGCAGCGTCTCGAGCGCGGTCCGGTCTTTCGCGACGCCATCGGCCGAATAGTCGAACGCGGTGTGAATGAGCACCGCGCAGTCGGCGGCAACGTCGGCGTAACTCTTGGGATCGGCGAGGTCGCCCGTGACCGGCGCGATCTCGGCCTGGGCGAGGCGGCGCGCCTTCGCCTCACTGCGCGCCAGGCCGCGGACGCGGTGCCCTGCGCGCCGTAGCGCGGTTGCAACGGCGAAGCCGATGTAGCCAGTAGCACCGGTGACGAAGACGTCCATGAGCGTGGCCTCCGATCGTGTGATGACGTCGCCGTGCGGGGAACGGTGGGACGCGAGTCGAGGTTCCCACGATTACTGTTCACCCATGCCGGCCAAGCCCGCGCGCCTCTCCAAGTCCCGCTACTTGAACGGGCTGCAGTGCCACAAGCAGCTGTGGTGGCGTGTGCACGACCCCGAGGCGCCCGAGCTCTCACCCACCCCGGGCCAGCAGAACCTGTTCGCTCAAGGGAGAGAAGTGGGCGAGCGGGCGCGGGACTACGTGGTGGGCGGCAAACTGATCGACCTCCCGTTCTATCAGTACGACAACAAGGTAGCCGCTACGCGCGCAGCGCTGGGCGCGAGCCCCGTGCCCGCCCTGTACGAAGCGTGGTTCCTGGCCGACGAGACCTACGTCGGCGTGGACATCCTGGAGCGCACTGCGCGCGGCTACGGAGTGATCGAGGTCAAGGCGTCCACCAGCCGCAAGCCCGAGCACCTTCCGGACGCTGCGGTCCAGGTGCATGTGCTGCGCCGCGCCGGCCTCCCCGTGGAGCGCGCCGAGGTGATGCACCTGAACCCGGAGTGCCGCTATCCCGACCTCTCGAACCTGTTCGTGCGGGAGGACGTGACGCCGTTGGTCGAAGCCGCGCTCCTCGGCGTGGGGGATGAGCTCGCGGCGCAGCTCGCCATGCTCGCGGGGCCGCTCCCGGACGTCCCAATCGGAGAACACTGCACCAGACCGTACGACTGTCCGTTCATCAAGCGCTGCTGGCCCCAGGTGCCCGATCACCACGTGAGCAGCCTGTATCGCATCGACCGGCGGCGCGCGGCCGAGCTCGAGGCCGACGGCTTCGCCACGATCTACGACTTGCCCTCCGATCTGGAGCTGTCGGTGATCCACGCGCGCCAGGTCAGGGCGGTGCAGTCGGCGACGATGGTGGTTGAGCCGACGCTCAAAGGGGCGTTGGCCCAGTTCGCGTCGCCGCTCGCGTTTCTCGACTTCGAGACGGTGAGCCTGGCGATCCCGCGTTGGCCAGGATGCCGTCCCTGGCAGCAGGTACCGGTGCAGTTCAGTGTGCACGTGGAGGAGCGGGGGCGGGGTCTGGTGCACCATCACTGGATCGCGGACGGGCCGGAGGATCCACGGCCGGCGCTCGCCGAGGCGCTGGTGGCGGCGTGCGCAGGAGCGCGCAGGGTCGTGGCGTACTACGCGAGCTTCGAGCGGGAATGTCTCAAGCAGCTGCGGGAGGTCGTGCCAGCGCTCGCCAAAGATCTCGAGCGAATCGAGAAACGTCTCGTCGATCTGTTACCGACCGTGCGAAATCACGTGTATCACCCGGACTTTGGTGGCGGGTTCAGCATCAAGAAGACGCTGCCCGCGCTGGTGCCGGGGCTGTCCTACTCGGACCTGAAGGTGCGGGACGGCGAGGTCGCGACGGTGGAGCTGCAGCGGTTGATGCTGCATGGCGGCGACCTGCCAGCGGGCGAGCGCGCGGTGCTCAAGGAGGCGCTGCTGCGCTACTGCGAGCGGGACACCTGGGCCATGGTGAAGCTGCTCGAAAAACTGCGGAGCCTCGTAGCAGACCAGCTGGAGCTGTTTTAGGGAGCGGCCAGCTCGATCCGCGCTTCGCCCAGCGACACCGGCCAGCGCGGCGTGAGCGACGTCCCCTGCACCGTCTCGTCCAGCCCGCGCTCCGACTTGGAGACCGTGGCGATCAGGAACGTCCAGGTCTCCGTCCGGGGCGTGCAGGTCGGCTGGAGGCCGTGCGCCAGGGACAGCTCCGGCGCGACCACCGCGCCCGCCGGCCAGCCCTGCGGATCCCAGCGATACGTCACGCTCAGCGCCCCGCGCGCGTCGAACCGCATGCCCTTCTCGAGGCCGTTCGCCCGGAGGACGAGCTCTGCTGCATCGCCAGACTCGCGTACGTCGCACGCCATGGGCACGCCGGCCCACGACGCGAGCGGCTCGTATTCGCCGCGCGCGTAGGCGTCCGCCCCCAAGCCGACCGGAAGCACCCGATCCACGAACAGCGCGCGCGGCTCACGATCGACCGGCGGCAGCCGCTCGAGCCGCAGCCCCTTCTCGATATCATGAATGCTCGGCGCGCCGTCGCCGGCCTTGGCAGCGCCGGCCTCTTCGACTGGCCGCTCGTGGTAGGCCTCGCGGCGGCGCGTGAGCACGTCCGCGTAGTTGACCCCGGTGCGGAACACGGAATACTCCTCGATCACCCCGCCGCGACGCGGGCTCACGAGCGCCGTAAACTCGGCTGAGTGAATCCACAGCTCCTCGAAGCCGTCGCCGTCCAGATCGAGTCGCTCGACTTGCAGCGGCTCGCCGCGGCGCAGCCCGGCCTCAGCGAGGACGAGGTTGTGCCACACCGCGTGCCGCAAATGCGGCAGGTAGAGCCCGCCGAACACGCCATGCCAGTATGCGTCGTTGCACTGGGCGCGGGCCACCGCCCGTCGCGGCCCATCGGGGTCGCCGCGCGTCCGGCAGAGGGTGGACAGCGCCAGCATTTTCTTGTGCATCCGGTTCGCTTCGGGATAGCGCATGAGGAAGGTGCGCCAGTGGGCTCCCCGCACCAGCGCGCCGTCGGGGCCGGCGATGCGCGCGGCGCCCAAGTCTCGCTCCAGCCGGGCGAGCCGCGTCTGCGCCTCCGGCGGGAGCGCCCACGTCTCCATTTCCCGATACGAGGCGGTAGGCAAGTAGGCGATTCCGCCGCTCGGCACGGCGTCCAGGGCGGCGGCGAGCGTGCTGAGCGTCACTTCCCCTCCCGCGAGCACCTTCCCCATCGCGTCGAAAAACTGCTTCAGCCAGCCGCGCTCGTACACCCACTCCTTGGTCCCAGGCCAGCCTCCGAATTTTTCCCCGTCATCCGCTAACACGGCGAGGGGCGCGCCGCGCTGCCGCAGCTCGCGCAGGTACGCCACCGTGTCGGCCGGCGGCTGGAACGGGATCAGGTAGCGCAGCCGCTCGTCGATCGGGAACAGCGCGACCCGCGCACCGTTGCTCTCGGTCCAGAACGGCGCGTGCAGCCGCTCGCGCGCGATGCCGCTGACCAGAAAGTGGCGATCGTCGACGAGGGCGTAGCGAACGCCCGCCCGCGCCAGGTCCGCCGCCAGATCGGGCTCCCACACGCGCTCGGTGAGCCAGAGGCCGCTCGCCTCGACTCCGAACCGGCCACGGATCGCCTCCCGCATGCGCTCGATCTGCTCCAGCCGGTCGAGGCGCGGCAGCGACGCGAGGATCGGCTCGTAGAACCCCGCGAGCAGGAGCTCGAGGCGGCCCTCGCTCGCCAGCCGACCGATCAAGTCGACCAGGGGCGCGGCATGCGCTTCGAGCCACTCGAGCAGCGACCCCGACACATGGACCGCGATGGGAAAGAACTCCCGCTCGACCAGCCGCTCGAGGAACGGGCGGTAGACATCGCGCACGTGCTGCTCGAACACGTGGTCGAAGTTCCCTACCGGCTGGTGGAAGTGGACCCCGAAGGAGAAGCGGAGCGGAGGGGTAGATGAGGGCAGCTAGCGGCCCTCCTCCTTGGCGAAGCCCAGTCGCCACGCCAACGGTGCCAGCTGGGCTTTACGCTGCGGCGGCGCGGCGCGGCGGATCCGGTCAAACGTGGTCTGCACGTCGAACGGGATGGGACTATGGTCCTCGCGCTCGAGGCGCTCGACCAGAGCGGTCACGGCGCCCAGGGCGCGGGGCGACTGGTCGTGCTCGAGAGCGCTCACGGCCTGCAACAGCTCCCGGCCCGCCGCGGGCCGGGCCGCGCGATCGAGATACAGGTCGCGACCGTTGCCGGCCGTCGGATCGTTGCTCTCCGCCGCGGCGAGCCGCTCGAGCAGGCCCGCCTCGAGCCGGGGCGCGTCGTCGCCCGCCAGCTCGATGGCGCGGGCCGCGTACTTGAGGACCTGGACCGACTCGAGCCCGGCGATGTCGTCGAAGAACCAGCCGCACGAGGTGAACATCCGCAGCGCGTTGCGCTCCAACTCGAGCAGCTCACCGGCCCTCCCCGAGCGCTCCGTGGGGTTCCCGGGGTGATAGCCGTCGCGCGCCGCCCACGGGTCGGGAAACAACGCCCTGCCGTCGCGCTCGAACCGCGCGTGCAGCTCTCCCGCGAGCCAGTCGAGCGCCTGGCGCAGCGGCGCGCGCCAGCGCTGCTGGGTCGCGCGCTCGGGCGCCATGCGGCAACCGCAGTCCGCCCGCCAGCGCTCCACACCGTGGGCGCAGCTCCAGGACGACGGGGCCACGAGATTCACCTCGCGCTCCGCCGGATGGCGCGCAAGAAACGCGGCGCAATTTTCGACGCGCACATCAGGGCGACGGAGGGAAGCCAGCTCCTCCAGCACCCAGGCGAGGGTGACTTCGCCGAACCGGTGATGATGGCCGTACGTCTCCCCGTCGGTCGCGACGACTACGCACCGGCGCGTGCTCCCAGCTTTCCCGGGCTCCGTGAGGCGCTTCACCCACGCCTTGCCGTCCTTTACCAGCGGCCCGAACGCCACGTCGTGCGAGATCCCGCCGTCGTACACGAACAGCGCGATGGTCCGCCCTCCCGCAGCTCGATACAGACCCGGCGAGCCGTCCGCAGGCGCGCCGGTCACCTGATGGGGCGCGAGAATGGTGAACCGAATCCCCTCTGCTGCGAGGACGTCGAGCGTCTCAGCGTCGACCGCCGTCTCCGGTAGCCACATCCCCTCCGGCTCGCGCTTGAGCCGCCGGCGGAAATCCGCGATGCCCCAGCGGACCTCCGTCACCTTGTCGCGCCGCGAGGCGAGCGGCAGGATCGCGTGGTGATACGGCATCGCGATGGCGTTGCCATGGCCGCCGTGCCGCTCGCAGCTCGCGCGGTCGGCCGCGAGCACCGCCTCGTACGTGGCGGGCGCCGCGCGCTCGAGCCATTCGAGCAGGGTCGGTCCGAAATCGAAGCTGATCGAGTCGAGTGTGTTGACGATCTTGCCGATGCGGCCATCGGACGCGTAGACGCGGGCGGCGACCACCGCGCGGTAGCACTCCCGCTCGATCCGCTCGTTCCAATCGTGGAACGGCGCGGCGCCGGCCTCCAACGGCACCTGGCCGAGCCACGGATCCTCGCGGGGCGGCTGATAGAAGTGCCCGTGAATGACGACCGACCTGACGGTCAAGCCTTCAGCACCTCCGCGACGCTCGCGAGCACGTCGGGGAACAGGTCGTCACGCCGCGCCAGCTCGTCGGTGAGCTGCTCTACGCTGGACGGCGCCGCCAGGCCCTTGATGAGCCGCTCGGTATCGTCACAGTGCAGCTGGAAGCGGCGTTCGGCGTAGTCGGGCACGGCCCCGGTCGAGATCATGAACTGCCAGTCGGACGATTGCGCCAGCAGCAGCTCCCGGGCCGCCTGCGCGAGCACCGGCCGGGTCTCCGGTGAGGCCAGGGCAGCGGGGGCGGCCTTCCAGAACGCGTCCTCGAGGGCCCGCAGGCGCGGCCAGGTCCAGGCGGTCCCCGCGTTGAGCCACATCGAGTGGTCGCCGTTCACGCCCCAGGACCCTTCCGCCAATCGCAGCGCCACGCCCGCAGGATGGTCCCGCAAGTGCTGCGACGCCGTCGCCGGCCGGACCCCTGTGTGGTGGCGCAGCTCGCGGTACAGCGCCGCGATGAAGTCGACGCCCTCGAACCACCAATGCCCGAACAGCTCGGTGTCGAACGGCGCGACCACGACGTCGCCAGCCCCGGTGTGCTCGGCCGCGATGGCGGCGACCAGGTGCGCGAAATGCCGGGCATGGTCTCCCACCTTGCCCTGCGCCGCGCCGGGATCGTATGAGCGTTTGCCGCCGAGGTCCACCTGCGCGCCCGTGACGCGCCACAGCTTCAAGCCGCCCGGCCAGCGGATCTTATGGAACTCGAGGTACCACTCGTCTCCGGGATAGCCCTGATGGCGGCTCCAGACCTGCATCGACGAGCGCGGATCGCGCACCAGCGCGGCCACGGCGCGCTTGGCGCGGGGCGGCGTGACGCGGTACGCCAGGTACGGTGACCGTACGGCTTTCGCCACGACCCTGGCCCGCGCGATCGGCGGGTCGAGATCGAACCGCTCGGCACCGAGCGGTGCGTCGCCGTAGCTCGCGAGCGGCTCCCCCGCCTTCGCGAGGTGGGCGTCGGTGAAGAAAAACCCGAATCCGGTGGCGCTGAGCTGCTCCTCCACGCCGGGCCGCCGGCCGGCGCGCGGCCGGTAGGCACATTCGGGCACCCAGCAGCCTACGGGATCGCGACCGAACAGGCGGCGGTGCTCGCTGCGTCCCACCGTGAGCTGCAGGCGAATGCTCTCATCGCGCGCCAGCAGCGGCAGATAGCCGTGCGTCGCGGCCGAGCCGATGATCTCGAGGCGCCCCGCGTCCTGGAGGCGGCGGAACGCGGCCAGGATGTCGCAGTCGATCGCGTGAAACAGCGCGCGCAAACGGGCGAACCGTGCTTTCCAGAAGTCCACCAGCGGCAGCAGCGCGGTCTCGCCGGTGGTAGCGAGCCCCGCCGGTGCCTCCGCGCAGGCCTTTTCGCGCTGGTCGAAGAACGCCTCGAGCTCTTGTGCGAACGCGGGGCTCGCGAGCTGGTTCGCGAGCACCGGCGTGAAGCCGATCGTCAGCGGGGCAGACACGCCCTCGCCGGCAAGCTCCTGCAGGCGCTCGAGCAGCGGCAGGTAGGTGTCGAGCGCCGCTTCGCACAACCAGTCGCTGCCGTGGGGCCAGCGGCCATGATGCAGCACATACGGCAGGTGGCTGTGCAGCGTGAGGACGAAATCCATTGCTCCGCCGGTCAGGCGGCGACGGGGTGGATGCTCACAGCGCGGCGATAGACCTCGAGATAGCGAAGCGTGGATCCTTCCCACCCGTGGGGCAACGCCATCGCCTGGCGTACGAGGTGCCGCCACGTGTTGCGATCGGCGTGGCTCTCCAGGGCGCGGCGGATCGCTCCCTGCAGCGCCGCCGGGGCATACTCCTCGAACAGGATCCCCGTTTGACCGTCGACGATACTGTCGCGCAGCCCACCCACGGCGCGCGCCACGGGTATCGCGCCATAACGCTGCGCGCGCATCTGGGTCAGCCCGCACGGCTCGTACAGCGACGGCATCAGCAGCAGGTCGGCCCCGGACAGCAGGCGATGCTCCAGATGATCGGTGAACGCGAACTCGACCGCGATGCGATCGGGGTGCGCGACGGCGAGCTCGGTGAGCGCCGCGTGGTAGCGGTGCTCCCCCGCGCCGAGGAAAATGAACTGCGCGTCGGTCGAGCCGACCAGATCGGCGCCGAGCACGAGGTCGAGCCCCTTCTGGGACACCAGCCGGGCGCTCATCCCGAACAGCGGCGTGGCGGCGCGCTGCGGCAGGCCATAGGAGCGCTGCAGCGCCGCCTTGCAGCGCCGCTTGCCCGAGAGGTCGTCCGCCGAAAAGTTGGCGGTGACGTGGGGATCGGTCTCCGGGTTCCAGGCCTGCGCGTCGATGCCGTTGAGGATGCCGACCAGCCGGTCGCCCATGCCGATGAACGTGTCGTGGAGGCCGAACCCGCCTTCCGCGGTGCACAGCTCCTGTGCGTGCCGGGGGCTCACGGTGACGGCGCAGTCGGAGAACGCCAGCCCGCCCTTGAGGGCGTTCATGCGCCCGTACCATTCGAAGTGGTGCGAGTCGTACAGCTGCGGCGACAACCCCAACGCCCCCATCGTGTCGGGGGAAAAGTGCCCCTGGAATCCCGCGTTGTGCACCGACAGCACGGTCGCCAGCCGATCGTAGAACTCGTCGTCGGCGAACTTGGTCCGCAGGAAGACGGGCGCCAGCGCGGCGTGCCAGTCGTGCGCGTGCACCACCTGCGTCGCCGGCGCGACGTCCGGGAGGACGGTGAGCGCCGCGGTGCAGAAGAACGCGAAGCGGGCCGCGTTGTCGCCGTAATCACCGTGGTCGTCGCCGTAGATGCCGGCGCGATCGAAGAAATCCGGGTGCTCGATGAAGAAAACCTGCGGCACTCCCTGGACGCTCGCGTCCTGGGCGCGGTACAGGAACGCGGTCTCGGTGCGGTCGCCGAACGTCACATTGAACGGCGGGCCGGCACGCTCGATGGTCGGCATGGTCTCGCGCACCACGCGGTACAGCGGCATGATCACGGCGGTGGGCATGCCGACCGCCGCCTGGCAGGTGGCGAGCCCGCTCACCGCCTCGCCCAGGCCTCCGGTGCGGGCGTACGGCCAGTATTCGGCGGTGAGGTGCACGACGCCAACCGGCGCGTCGACGCGCGCGGGCGCGCGCGGCGTGGACGTGGCCGCGGTGGGCCGGGTGCGGATGTCGGTCCGGACTCGGGCTGGCTTGGGTTGGCGAACCGTCGTAGGCAACTCCCTTCGGTCAGGCGGTCGGAGGATCGTCCGGTGGCAGCTGTCCCGTCATCGCCGGGACGTAGTGCTCGACCACGTACTCCCGGAGCATGCGCCGCGCGGTGAAGTGCTGGCCCGCGACCCGCAGGGCGTGTTTCATTTTCTCCACCCAGCCGAGCGGGACGTCGCGGGCGTCCCGCGTGTAGAACAGCGGGACCACCTCGTCCTCCAGCAGGCGATACAACTGTTCAGCGTCCGCCGTGTCGGCCTCGGCTCCCTCAGGGGCACGGGGGGGGGGGACCGCCCAGCCGTTCCGCCCATCGTATCCCTCCGCCCACCATCCGTCCAGAGTGCTCAGCTGTGGCACGCCGTTCAAGGCCGCCTTCATGCCGCTGGTCCCGGACGCCTCCAGGGGCGGCCGCGGCAAGTTGAGCCAAAGGTCGACCCCCTGCACCAAACTGTGGCCCAGGTGCATGTCGTAGTCCTCGACGAAGGCGATCCGGCCCTCGAACCGTGCCTCCCGCGTGTGCGCGTAGACGCGCTGCAGCACCTGCTTCCCGGGCTCGTCCCCCGGATGGGCCTTGCCCGCGAACACGATCTGCACCGGGCGCCACGGGTTGACGAGCAAGCGCTGCAGCCGGTCCGGATCGCGGAACAGCAGGTCAGCCCGCTTGTAGGTTGCAAACCGCCGGCCGAAGCCGATCGTCAAGGCGTTGTTGTCGAGCAGCGTGCCGGCTCCCACCAGGTGCAGCGCCTCCTTCCACTGGTCCGCCCAGCGCCGCCGGGCCTGTTCCCGGATGCTCCGCATCAGATGGGACTTGAGCTCGTTGTGGACCGCCCAGAGGGCGAAGTCGTCCAGCTTGAGTATCCTGGCCCACACGGCGGGGTCGTCCAGGTGCTGCCACCAGTCGGAGCCGAGATGGGAATCGAGCAGGGCCACGATCCGGTTCGCCATCCACGTCGCGAGGTGGACGCCGTTGGTGATGTACGTGATCGGGACCCGCGCGGGCTCCCGGTCCGGCCAGAGGGGGGCCCAGATGCGGCGCGACTCGTCGCCGTGGCGGCGCGACACCGCGTTCACGCGGGACGAGAGCCGGATGGCCGCGACCGACATATGAAACCGGCCGTGGTCGAGCGCCGGATGAGCCCCGAGCCGGAGCAGCTCGTCCCGGCTTACCCCCATCTCCTGCCACACCGGACCGGCGCAGTGCTCGACTTGATCCGGGGCGAAGGTATCGTGCCCCGCCGGCACCGGTGTGTGTGTCGTGAAGATGCTGGTCGCACGCACGCGACGCACCGCCTCCGCGAACGGCGTCCCGCCGGTCACGAGCTCACGGACCCGCTCGACCAGCATGAAGGCGGCGTGTCCTTCGTTTGCGTGCCAGACGGCGGGATCGTACCCCAGGGCACGCAGCACGCGCACTCCGCCGACGCCGAGGATCCACTCCTGGCGCAGCCGAAGATCGGGCCCGCCGGCATAGAGCCGGTGGCACAAGTGGCGATCGGCCGGATCATTCTGCTCGTGGTCGGTGTCCAGCAGAAAGATCGGCACGCGGCCCACCATGATGCGCCACGCCCCGATGCTCACCGCCCGGCCCGACATCCGCACGCTGGCGAGGCAGCGATCGCCGCGCGGCCCCTGCACTGGCTGCAACGGCGTCGCGGTCAGGTCGAACTGCTCCTCCGCGTCCTCCTGCCACCCGTCCAGCCGCAGCCGCTGGTCGGCGTATCCCTTGGTGTAGAACAGGCCCACGCCAACCAGCGGCACACCCAGGTCCGACGCCGTCTTGCAGTGGTCTCCGGCGAGCACGCCGAGGCCGCCTGAGTAGATCGGCACTGAGGCGTGCAGGCCGAACTCCGCGCAGAAGTAGGCGATCCCCTTGTGCGCGAGCTGCGGATATGTCGTCTCGAACCAGGTATCATGCGCCCTGGCGACCCAGCCGTTCCATTCCATCAGCGCGTCGTAGCGCTCCAGGAACGCGGCGTCCTGCGCGCAGGCCGCCAGCCGCGCCGGATCCACCCGGCGCAGCAGCTCCATCGGGTTGTGACGGGTGAGATGCCAGAGTGCCCCGTCCAACATCCGGAACAGCGCCCGGGCATCGCGGCTCCAGCTCCAGGACAGATTGCTCGCGATGGAGGTGAGGCCGGTGATCCGCTGGGGAACGGGAGGCTGGCGGTTGGTCTCGGGTTGACTCATCCGGCCTGCAAGCTAAGGCCAACCGCGCAGCCGTGGGAAGCGTTAGCCGCCGTGGCGCGGCGGTTTCTCGTACTCGAAGAGATCCGTAGGAGTTACGCGCAGCGCACCGCACAGGCGCTCGATCGTGTCCGCGCGGATGAGCCGGAACCGCCCGCTCGGCCGGGTGAGCCGGTAGATCGTGTTCAGGCTCAAGCCGGTAAAGCGCGCCAGCCCGTAGGGCGATACGCCGTGAGTTTCCAGCAAGTGGCGCAACTTCAGGCGCACCACGCCTCTGCGACGATAGCGAATGGTCTGCCCGCGGTACCGTGCCATGTCACCTCACTGTGCACCTTGCGCACTATAACAGTTATATGTACTATAGTAGTCCTGTTTACTATAACTGCTATACTTATCATATAGCAAACACCGCGCCCTAGGCAAGCCAACTATACGCTGCTGAAGGAGGACGCATGGGACGGAAGCTGGACCTGATGGGGCGTAAGGTGACCGAAGTGCTGGAGAAGATGGACATCGGCGAACACGTCGACGTCCAACTCAGTCCGGATGGCGCGGCGAGAGAGCAGCTGATCTTCACCGCTCCGGCCGACTGGTCGCCGGACCAGGCAGAGCAGTACATCGACTGGCGCATCCAGCAGGTGGACGGCCAGGTCGCGAAGATGCGCCAACAGCTGGAAGACCTGACGGCGCTGCGCCGGCGCTGGCTCGCCGTGACCGGCGGGCGCTCGAAGGTGCTCGGGAACGGGAGCGGGAATGGCAGTAGCAACGGCAGCGCGAACGGCAATGGCAACGGCAACGGCAATGGCAACAGCCACGAGGTAGAGGTCCACTAGCGCTCCTCGAACCGGTCGTGCGGCGGGGGCGGGGGCGGGGGGGGGTCAGCCGTGCGGGGCTGGCCCCTCTTTTATTGCGGCGAAATCTTCGGGCGTATCGACGTCCGCCAGCAACGATTCGGGACGGTCCACGAACATCGCTTCGCCCCGGTGCGCCTGCACCACCGCCTTCCCGCACCCCTCCCCGGTCCACGCCAGCAGCTCGGCAAACAACGCCCGCCGAAACAGCAGCGGGGGAGCGGTGACGTCGCCGTAGCGCGACACGACCAGCGGCGCGTCGGCGCCGCGCGCCGCGGCCACCAGCATACGCAGTGAGTCCGCGGTCACCCGCACCATGTCGCCGAGCATGACGACGGCCGCGCCGACGTCCGAGCCGAGCAGCTCCAGCCCGCAGTGCAGTGAGCCGCTGGTGGGGCCCGTGAAGTTCGGATTGACCGCGAAGAGTACCGGCAGCCCCGCGAGCTCGGCGCGCAGGCGATCGGGCTCATGACCGATCACCACGACCACCGGCGACAACCCCGCTGCGAGGGCGCGCGTCGCGGCACGGCGGATCAGCGACTCGCCATCGAGGGTGAGCAGCAGCTTGTTGCGGCCCATGCGGCGGGACTCGCCGGCGGCGAGGATGACGGCCGCGACGTGCGCGACGTCAGTCAGGGGAGGCATGAATCGGGGTCATCCGCTCGCGCAGCGACCGGGCCCGGCGCCCGGAGCGCACGGCGAGGATCTCCGCGATGACGGCGAGCGCCACCTGCTCCGCGCCGTCCGTGCCGATGTCCAACCCCACCGGGCCGTACACCCGCTCCTCGTCCACCGGTCCTTCGGCGGCGAGATTCCGGAGGATGCGCTCGGTGCGTTGCCGCGGTCCCAGCATGCCGATGTAACCGACCGGCGTCCGGAGCAAAGCACGCAGGTACGCCTGATCGTCCGCGAAGTTGTGGTTCATCACCACCGCGTAGCACTCGGCGTCGAGCGGGAGCGCGCGGCCGACCTCGTCGCCGCCGCTGTGGACGAGCGCCGCCGCGCCGGGAAACCGCTCGGCCGTGAGATAGCCGGGCCGCCGGTCGACCAGCACCACGCGGAACCCCACCTCGGATGCGTACCGCACCAGGGGCCGGGCGTCGTCGCCGGCGCCGAGCACGACCAGCTGGGGCGGCGGGACCAGCACGTCGATGAAGACCTGCCGGCCCGCGATTGCGTGAATCCCCGATTCGCCGGAGTCGAGCGACGCGCGCGCCTTGTCTGTCGCGAGTCGGGTCAGTTCTTTCGACCCGAGATCGCCGTCCACACGGTCGGCCGTGACGACGAGCCGTTCACCCTTCCCTGGCAGTAGACCGCAGACGGCGAAGGGTCGCCGGCCGTCGAGCAGCGACCGCTCCAGGGGCCGGGCGCCAGCGGGCTCAACGTAGACATCCACCTGCCCCTCGCACCCGACGCCCAGGTCCCAGGCCGCGATCTCGTCGGCGCTGGAGCAGTAGCTCCGCAGCTCGGCCTGCCCGCTCCGGATCACCTGGAGCGCCACCTCGCGGACATCCTGCTCCAGGCAGCCGCCGCTCACGTTTCCCGCGCTGGCGCCGTCCTCGGCGACCGCGAGCTTCGCGCCTTCGTGACGGTACGCCGACCCGCGCACGCGCACCACGGTCGCCAGGGCGGCGCGCCGCCCGGCGGCGCTCACCCTCTCCAGGAAGGCGAGCACCTCACGGGTCTCAAGCCATGCTTTCATGTCATTTGCCCGGAGTGGGCCCGCGGAATAGCTTCTTCAATGTAATGCGATCAGCTCGTCGGTCATGGTGCCGGTGACACCGCTCAGTTCACGCAATTCTCGACCGGCCATGCTCCCAGCAGAGCACGGCCGGTTCCCTTTCGTGGCCACTTGGAAGGAGGCGCCGTATCGTGAACCGCACTGCCCTATTGCTGCTCGTCGCCGTGGTACCGGCGTTGGCGACACCTGCCGCGCGCGGACCAGAGGACGAGTCGGTGTTCGTGCGTGGGCTCCCCGCCGGCCAGCACGAGTCGCTGCTGTACGTCTGGACCAGCGACGCCGATCAGAAAGACCCCGATTTCCTCGCCGTGATCGACGCGAACCCCACGTCGCCGAGCTACGGCACGGTGATCGCGACGGCGCCCGCGGGATCGCCGGCGAACGAGGCGCACCACTTCGGCTACACCGCCAACGCCGACCGCATCTTCGCCGGCGGCCTGTTCTCGAATCGTCTGTTCATCTACGACGTGGCGACCGATCCCAAGCACCCGAAGCTGGTCCAGACGGTTCCTGATCTCGCCGCCACGACCGGGTACTCGGGGCCGCACACGTTCTACGCCGTGCCGGGCGGCGTCCTGATCGCCATGCTTGGCTCCAAGGACGGCGGCGCGCCGGGCGCGTTGGTGCAGCTCGACAACGACGGCAATTTCATCAAGGCGCTTCCCGCGCCCGACTACATGTACGATGTGGGGATCAAGCCGGAGCTGAACCTGATCGTCACGTCGAGCTGGGCGCACCCGCACGCGGTGAAGGCCGGCAATACGCCGATGGACCAGGTGGGCGACGCAGTGGTGGCGTGGGACTACAAGACCGGCAAGGTACTGCAGGAGGAACACCTGGACAAAGCGCCGCTCGAGGTCCGCTGGCTGCACGGCGCCGCGGCGCGCGGCGGGTTCATCAACTGCGCGTTCGGGAACAGCGTGTGGTACTGGGAGGTGGGCAAGGACGGCAAGCTCGCGTTCACGCGCGTGCTCAAGCTCGCCGACGGGTCGATCCCCGCCGACATGCGGATCTCCTACGACAACCGCTTCCTGTTCGTCTCGTTGTTCGGCGGCGGCGCGGTGCAGCAGTACGACATCGCCGACCCGCTGCACCCGAAGCTCGTGAGCGCGGTGAGGATTCCGCAGGCCCAGATGCTCAAGCTCACGCCCGACAACAAGCGCCTGTACGTGAGCAACTCGCTGCTGTCGAACCTCGACGGCAAGGTGCCGTACGCGGTGCGGCTCGTGAACGTGACCGCGACCGGGCTCGTGATCGATCCGAAATTCGACGTCGATTTCGAGCACCTGCCGACCGGCGAGGCGCGGCCGCATGACATGTTGCTGAAGTAGGTGATGGAGGTTCTGGAGGTTGTGGAGGTAGGCCTCCAGAACCTCCACAACCTCCACAGCCTTTACAACGTGTCGTTCAGAACCGAACGCTCACGCCCGCGAAGACCTCGTCGTATCCATCCACGCCGCCACGCTGCCTGGTCGCCGATAGCATCGCGTACCACGTGCGCGCCAGCGTCACGTCGAGGTCGAGCCCCACCCATGTCGCCGTGGTGCTCGCGGGGTCGGCCGTGGGGTCGCGCTCGGCCCGCACACCGCCGTTCATCTCCAGATGGAGTCGGGTTCCGGGATCGATCCCGAGCGTCGCCGACTGCAGCAGTCCCTTGAGCCGAGGGTTCACGTAGTACGTGGTCCGGGTACGCAGACTCGCCCCCAGTCGGGGGAGGCGGTCGACGGCAGCCGTCGCCGTATAGGACGTCGCAGAGCCCGACGGCCCGCCGCTGCTCGCGCGGGCCTCCGCGCCGACGCGCAAGGTCGCGACGGGGCGGAATGAGACGCTCCCCCACGCACCCTGGCGGTAGGTGTCGTCGAAGCTGGTCTCCGGATTCACCACGTCCCGATACAACAGGACGTTGCGGCGGTTGTCGAAGCCGGCGTCGAGCGTCACGCCGGTGGTCGCCCGCCACTGGAGGAACGCGAACGTGCTGGTCGGTGAAATAGCGTGCATGCCCAGCAGGACCTTCCAGGGCCGATAGTAATCCACCTCCTGCGTCATGAAAGCCGACACGTGCGCGTCGAAATACCAGCCCTGCACCCAGGCGAACTCGCGGTTCGCGTGTGCGCTCTCATACGAGCCGCTCGCGCCGAGCGTCACCGCCCAGCGTGCGGCGGTGCCGGGCCGGCTGTGACGCTGCGTGTACCACCCCAGCTCCACGATATCGCCCGAGAATCCCAGATTGATGGGCTCTGGCTGCGTTCCCGCAAACATCCCCGTGCTCCAGCTCGCCTGGACCACTTCGGCAAGCGCGCCGTCGAACACGCCCACGGAAGCGAGAGCGCCGGAGATCTGGCGCCCCAGGGTAAGTCGCGCGGGCGACCCGGGGGCATTCACCGAGAGATCGGCGGCGTACACGCGGCTCTTGTCATCGGTGATGGCGCTCCCGTCGGGGAGAATCGTGTAGCTGCGACGGGCCCGCGCGTCCACCATCAGGTTGAGGGAAGGCGCACCGCCAGGAGGCCCGTCGACCCGCAGGCCGAGGGCCGGCTGCGACAGCTGGCCGGACACGTCGGTCTGGCGCATGAAGAAGTACTCCAGGCTCAACCGCCCGCGCAGGCCGGGATGCGAGGGCGGTGTGGCCGCGCCGGCCGGGGCCGGCGCAGTACGCGCCACCGCGCTCGAGTCGAGCGGCGCGGCTGCGGGCACGAATCGCACGGTGTCGCCCACGGCGAGAGCGGGAGACGCGCTGACGATGTCGCAGGACGCGCGGTGGGAGGCGAGGTACGCGACTTTCAGGACGCCGATCGTCGTGCCGCCGCGCCACACGCTCACGCGCGCGCCTTCGCGCAAGCCCTCGTCGCGCCCGGCGTCCAGGTACGCCGACGCGCTCGTCAGATAGGTGATGCGCGCCGTCCGCGTCGGGCCGGGGGTCTGCGCCCCGGCGGCCGACGCGAGGGCGACCAAGACCAGCCCCAGGTGACGGCAGTTCCCCCTCATCCGGCCCGCCCGTTGCGGTGACAGGCGTAGCAGTTCGTGCTGTTCCAGACGTACCCGCTTACACCAGAGTGACGGGGATCAGTCTGGCTCTGGGTGTGGCAGTTCGTGCACACGAACGTCGAGAAATCGGACGTGTTCAGGTGACAGTCGCTGCACTGCGTCGCTGTCTGATGGGGAATCGGGAACCACGTGTGATTGAACGACGCCCCCGTCCAACCCGACGTGGTGTGACAGTCCTGGCAGGTCGTGGCGAACCCCGCAGCCGAGTGAACGGGGTTGGTGGTGCCGTTGTAGTCCTGTTGGTGACAGGAGACGCACGCGGTGCTCAGCGCCGTGAAGCCGCTGACGTGACATTGCTGGCAGGCGATCGTACGGTGCACGCCCGTGAGCGGGAAGCCGGAGGCGTCGTGATTAAAGCGGGCGCTGGTCCAGATCGTGGGGGCATGACACTCCGTGCAATCGAGCGGGAACGCGCTAGCGACGTGGTCCGGGTTTTTCGCTGTCAGGTACTGCGCGCGGTGGCAGTCCACGCAGCCTGAGGGCACCGCAACGAAGGCGAGCCGGCCCTGCGGCGCGGGCTGATGGCACGCCTCGCAATCGACCGCGAGATGCGCGCCGCTGAGCGGGAAGCGGGTCTGCTGGTGGGCGCGCACCATGCTCGCACGGTCGAGGAAGCTGCGCGCGGTGTGACAGCGCCCGCAATCGCTGCCCAGCTCACCGCGGTGGACGTCCTGATGGCACGACGCGCAGGTGGTCGCGACGCCGTGGAAATCGAGCGTGGTATGGCACGACCGGCAGGAAGCCTGGGCGTGCGCTCCGAGCAAGGCCATGCCCCGCTTGGCGTGGTCGAACGTGGCGCTGACGCGCGCGGGCACCCACCCCTCCGCGCTATGACACAGGGCGCACTCTTCCTGGAGCTTGCCGTGCGGATTCTGCACTGCCTGTTGCGCGGGGGCAGTCGACCACGCCAGCGCCGCGATTCCCGCCACGAGCATGACGCGTCCCGCTATCACGATCCCCTTCTGACTTTTTCGCCGTGGCACGTCTCGCACTTGCCCGAAACGGGACGGTAGACCACGACCGCTTTGCCGTCGGGCATTCTGGTGGAGGTGTGACAGCGGTTGCAGGGCACGTTTTCGTGGGCGCCTTTGAGAGAGAACGTCGCGTCGCGATTGTGGTCGAAGCGTGTCACCGGTCGGAACGCATCGGTTCCATGGCACACCTCACACCCGCCGCGCGCCATCCGAGCAGCGAACTGATTGCCGTGGGGGTTTTCATGACACCCTTGGCAGCCGTTCGTCGGCGCCGCGAAGAGCAGCCGCGGGAACACCCACCGCGCCAGCACCAGCGACGAGGCCGACGCCGGGTGCTTCATCTCGCCGTGGCAGTCGACACACGAGACGGCCGCGTGGGCACCGTCGAGCGCAAACCGGTAGCGCTTGTGGGTCGCGAGGTCGACGGTCGACGGCTTGAAGCTGCGGACGCCGTGACAGTCCACGCAACGCGGGTAGCGCCCGTCGTGCGGATCGACGTGGCAGGCGGCGCACTCGATCTCTTTCAGCTTGAACGCGACGCCCGCCTTCCCGAGTGCCTGGGCCGGCGCCAGCGCCGGCAAGCCTTTGCGATCAGGCCCGTGACACGCGGCGCACGCAATCTCGGCGTGGCGACCTTCGACCTTGAGGCGCAGGGTCTCGTGCCGCGAAGCCGTGAAGGTGCTCGGCGTCCACCCCGCCACCGTGTGGCACGCGTTGCAGGCTCCGCCGTCAGGCCGGCTGGCCAGCTGGCTGCCGTGGTCTTCCCCGTGACAATCGCGGCAGGTCGTGGCAACCGGGCGCATCCACACGCCCGCCGTGCCCAGCTGCGCCGCGGGCACACCGGTGGGGTTCTTGACGTGGCAGTCGGCGCACTGCACCTGCTGGTGCCGTCCTTCGAGCGCGTACTTCGCGAGACGGTGCTGCGCCACTGTGTACGTGGATGGTTGCCAGCCGTCCACCACGTGGCACGACGCGCAGTCCACGATCCGGCCCGCGAGCGTCGCGGTGCCGGCGTGCATGTCCTTGTGACAATCGGTGCAGTTCGCGAACCGGGGACTGGAGACCACTTTGCCGCCGGAGAAGTCGTGGCACTTCTCGCACGCGACGGCGCGGTGGCGGCCGCGCAAGGGGTACCGCGTGTGCTCGTGATCGAATTTGCCGCGGGCGATGGTCTTGAAATCCGTCGTGGTGTGGCAGTCGGCGCACGCGATACCGAGCCGTCCGTTGTGCACGTCTGCGTGACAGGTGACGCAGGTCCGCTCGAGCCCCACCCAGCCCCAGTCCGGTCCGCGTCGCGCCGACAGCTTCGCCGCGCGCGACACGCGGAACGCGGGCTTGTGACAGTCCAGGCACTTGGTGGTCTTATGACTGCCGTCGAGGGGCCAGCCGGCGCGATCGTGATCGAAGCGCGCGACGCCACCGCCGGGCCAGCTCACGAGTGCAAAGTCGCGACCGGCGTGATCGGGGTGGCAGGTGGCGCACTGCTGATCCTTGACACCAGCGTGCAATCCCCGTCCCTGATCCACGAGCCAGGTGATCTCCTTGTGGCACTCGAGGCAGCGCGCGTTCATCTGCTCCTTCCGCTCCCGCCCGCCGCCGTGACAGGAGGTGCACTGCAACGCGCCCTCGAGCTGCTGGTGCGGCGCGGCGAGTGGGCCGGGTGAGATCTGGGCAGCGAGGGGAACGCCGAGGCACGAGAGAGCGAGGACGCAGCCGGCATACTTCACCACAGCCACGTGGCGCCGACGGCGACCACTACCGCCACGTGGATCAAAACCGCGATCAAGGCGGCGATGGCGACCGGGCGATGCAGCACGTGCCAATAGCGAAACACGGCGTGGGTCGCGTCGAGCATCCGCGCCTGCTGGGCCAGCGCCATTTCGCGGCGCGCGAGCCGCAACGTCGCCCGCAGCATCTGCCGGTCGTTCTTGCGGCGGTGCGGGCCGCGCGCCTGCCACAAGCGCCGCAGCTTGCGCGCTGCCCGCCGGCGGGCGAAGTCGTCCCCGACCATCCGCCACAGAGTGCCCCACAAGCCGCGACCACCCTCAGGGGCGCCTCCCCCGGCCGCGAGCGTGGTCGCGACCAACTCCGGGGCGAGGCCGCTCGACCGGGCGATCTCGGACAGGAGCCACTGGCGTCGCGCCCCGATCTCCTCCATGGTCAGCTCGACGCCGAGCCGGGTCCGCGGGATGCGCGCGTAGATGTAGCGGCCCGCCAGGCCGCTGACCCACACGACCATCATCGACCAGAAGCCGAGCCCGATCAGCCCCGTGAACCGCCAGGCCGCGTGAATGGCCACGAGCAGGGGGAGCGCCAGGGCCGCGAGCACGTGCATGTCGAGCCAGCGGGCGACCGCGCCTGTGAACGCGAGCCAGCGGAACTTCTTACGGAGCGGATACAACCAGAGAAAGATGAAGATCGCGAGCGCGAGCAGGCCGGCGCTCTGGCCGATGTAGCCTGCGGGCTTGAGCCAGGGATGCAGGGGGCTGCGGACCCGGCCCGCCATCGGCAACGAATAGTACCGCCAGCCAGCAATACAAATCGCGCCGAGCACCGCGACGAAGAGCCGGAACAACCAACGGGGCCGCGACCGCGCCTGCACCTGCAGCGAGGGGCGCGAAACGGGAACGGGCGCCGGGCCGCGCTGCACTCGCCGCTCAACCCTCGGCACCGGACCGGAGTGGGTCATAAGGGTGTTTACTGCACGTGCCGCACACGGGCTGTGACACACACCACTGTTACCGGGGGCGCCCGCTACCCAAGATTGCGAAGCGCCACATACGCCGCCACCCCACGATCATTAAGGAATGGATGAGCCCCACGCTGATGTACGTCGCCTTCGCGGCCTTACTGCTCGTCCTGATGACGTCGCACGTGCGGCGCATGCACCGGAAGGAGGCCGCGGCCAGGGTGGCCGCCGAGCGCGGCAAGCTGTTCTCGGAGGGCCCCCGTGCGCAACACCCGCACATCGACGCGACCGCCTGCATCGGCTGCGGCGCGTGCGTGGAGGTGTGCCCGGAAGGCGACGTGCTGGCCGTGATCGCCGGAAAGGCAGCGATCGTCAACGGTCACAAGTGCATCGGACACGGGCTGTGCGCCGAGGCGTGCCCCGTGGGCGCCATCACCATCGTGATGGCGAGTCCCAGCGTCGGTGCCGACATGCCGGCGCTCACCCCGCAGTACGAGACCAACGTCCCGAACCTCTTCATCGTGGGAGAGCTGGGCGGGCTCGCCCTCATCAAGAACGCGGTCAACCAGGGGCGGGACTGCGTCGACACGATCACGGCACGGCTGCCACAGATCAAGCGTGGCCGGACCACGCCGGGCGTGCACGACATCTGCGTCGTTGGCGCGGGGCCTGGCGGGATCAGTGCGTCGCTCCGCGCCATCGAGCGCAAGCTCAGTTACCTCACGCTCGAGCAGGACGCGTTCGGCGGCACCGTCGCGAAGTACCCGCGCCAAAAGCTCGTGCTGACGAGCCCGGTAGAGTTTCCGCTCTACGGTAGGTTCGGCAAGCTCAAGATCTCCAAAGAGGAGCTGCTGCGGTTCTGGCAGAAGCTCCACGGACGCGCCGGGCTGCGCGTCAACACCAATGAAAGGGTCGAGGACATCCAACGCGCGCCGGACGGTGTGTTCACGGTGCGCACCCCCAAGGGGAACTATCGCGCCTGGACGGTGATTCTCGCGCTCGGCCGCCGCGGCACGCCGCGCAAGCTCGGCATCCCGGGGGAGGAGCTCCCCAAGGTGATGTACAGCCTCATCGAAGCCGACGCCTATACGGGGGCGAAGATCCTCGTCGTCGGCGGCGGCGACAGCGCCGTCGAGGCGGCGATGGGCCTGGCTCACCAGAAGGGAAACCAGGTGACGCTCTCCTATCGCCGCGAGGCGTTCAGCCGCATCAAGGAGCGGAACGCCACGCGCTTGCCCGACTACATCAAGGCGGGGAGGCTGCATGTGGTGTTCAACTCACAGCCGGTGGAGATCCGAGAGCAGTCAGTGATCCTCGACATGGCGGGCCAGGTCCGCGAACTCCCCAACGACTACGTCTGGGTGTTCGCCGGTGGCACGCCCCCCAACGAGTTCCTCGAGAAGGTGGGCGTCCGCCTCGGGCAGCGGGACCTGACGGGTGAGGGCAGCGCGGAGGCGAAGCTCGCACGCCAGATGGCCTGAGTAAATTGCGGGGCCATGCCTCCCCGCCCCGCCTTCCTCTTCGATCTCGACGGCACCCTGGTCGACAGCGTGTACCAGCACGTGCTCGCGTGGCATGAGGCGCTCGAGAGCGTGGGGATCGAGCTGTCGGTGTGGCGCATCCACCGCCGCATCGGGATGAGCGGCGGGCTGTTCGTGAATGCGCTGTTCCGCGAGACGGGGCGCGACCTGCAGCCCGCGCAGGCGGCACAGCTCGCACGCGTCCACGCCGAGTCGTACGCGCGCCAGGTGCACGAGGTGCGCCCCCTCCCCGGCGCACGCGAGCTGCTCGCCTACCTCACCAAAGCCGGCGTCCCCTGGGCCATCGGGACTTCGGGACGGATAGAGACTGCCCAGCCCACGCTCGATCTGCTGGACATTCCCGCCGGCGTCCCGATCGTCACGCGCGACCAGGTGGAGCATGCCAAGCCCGACCCCGACCTGTTTCTCGCCGGTGCCCAGCGGCTCGGCGTCGCGATCGCCGACGCCGTGGTGGTGGGGGACAGCGTGTGGGACCTGCTGGCGGCGCGGCGCGCGCGCGCGCTGGGAGTGGGATTGCTCTCGGGCGGCTACGGGGAGGAGGAGCTGGAGCGCGCCGGCGCCTACCGTGTCTACCAGGATCCCGCCGACATGCTGAGCCACCTCGACGAAATCGGCGTCCGGTCCTAGAAGTGTTCTTCGGTCTCCCTCGCCGGCAGTTGGACCACCCGGTCCCAGGCGCTCGTCTGCCAGTTGTCCGGTCGCTCGACCTCCCGGATCCACGGCGGCAGCGACAGCGCCAAGTAGGAGGAAAGCGCGATCACGTACGGCTCGTACATCCGCTGCAGCTCCGCTAGGCGCAGCTCGAAGTCGGGCCGCGCCTGGAGGCGCATCCCACCGTTCGCCAGGCGCTCGCGCAGCCGGGTCAACTCGCTCGTCGGCAAGCGGTCGGGAGCCGGGCCGCGGGGGGGAGGCGTATTGAACACCTGCGCGAGGTCGACCACGGCGTGGCGCGCCATCGCGAACGTCAGCTCCGCCTGGCGCCGGCACCGTCCCTCAAAGCCGACGATGGCCAGGGCACTCGCGTCGAGAATGGTGGTGAGCGCGGCGAGCCACGACTCGTTGTAATGCTGCGATCGGAAGTAGCCGAGCAGCGGATATGAGAGATGGCTCTCGAGCACGTCCGCGGCCCAGCGCTCCCATTCGCGCAACAGCTCCGTGAGCACGGCGCCCTCGGGATCGCCCCGGTGGCGCCACAACAGCTCCGCCGCGGTGGGCGGGGAGCCGGCGCGGGCGTCGAGCAGTGAGATCGCCACCTCGCGGCGGGAGAACGCCTGATAGATGACGGGGAAGTATCCGATCACGACAGCGAGGAAGGCGAACCCCATGCCGGCTTCCACCGTTGTGAGCCCCTTGGCGAGCGGCGTGCGGGGGACGACGTCGCCCAAGCCGAGCGTGAAAAAGGTGGTCCCGCTCATGTACAGGTCCGCTCCGAAGCTGGGCGCACCGCCCGTCATGGTGAGGGCGGAGCCCGCGCCCCACTGCAGCAGCCCGAAGGACAGCACGATCCCCGCGGCCCACAAGGCGAGCAACAGGATGAGCGAGAGCGGACCATAGAAGGAGAGGAACGCCTCCCGGCGCCGCCCCGCGAGCCCCTGTGCCGTGGCCCGCCACGGCCTCCAGGTGGAGCGGTAAAACAGCTTGGTGAGGCGGATCCGGCCGCTCACCCGCCGGGGCAGGATGATCGTCTCGAAGGCATCCCACAGCACCACGGCGACCAAAACCGCTCCGGCCGCACCGCCGATCCAGCGCATGGCCTTTAAACTGGCCGGCGCCGGGGCCGCTGGCGAGCCTCGCGCGCCGCCCGTAGACTTGCTCCGTGAGCTTCGATCGGGTGAGGCGCAGGTGCGCTGCTGCGCTCACCGCCCTCGCGGGCGTGTGCGGAGCGACGCGCGCGGCCCTAAGCCAGTCGCCGCCGGACTCCGCTCCCGCGGCCCACGCCCGGTTGTTCGACGCCACCGACCCCCTGCGCCTGTCGCTCTCGGCCGACTTCGGCGCGCTCGGCCACGACCGCGGCAGCAAACACCCGGACCATCCTGGTGTGCTGTCGTACGTGACGGCGGCGGGCGACTCGGTGGCGCTCCCGGTCCAGCTGCACACGCGCGGCCATTGGCGACTGGCCGAATGCCAGTTTCCTCCGCTCAAGGTGGTGTTCGATCGCGAGCAGACCGCGCACACGGTCTTCGCCCATCAGGGGAGCCTCAAGCTCACGGGTCAGTGCCGCGACAACCGCAGTTACGCCAACTACGTGCAGGAAGAGTATCTCATCTATCGCATGTACAACCTCCTCACCGAGCGGAGCTTTCGCGCGCGGTTCGTGCGACTCACCTACGTGGACGCGAAGGGCAAGCACGACCCCGAGACGCGCAACGCGTTCTTCGTGGAAGACGACGACCGCGTGGCGCGCCGCAATGGGTTGCAGGTGGTGCAGCAGAAGAACCTCAGCCAGGCCGACATGGAGTTTCAGCAGATGGGCCTGGTCGCGATGTTCCAGTACATGATCGGCAACACGGATTGGTCGGTGGCGGCACTGCACAACATCGTGCTGATGCGCGACTCGATCGGCAACGTGTATCCGGTCCCCTACGACTTCGACTGGTCGGGCGCGATCTGGACGCCGTATGCGCAGCCCCATCCGGAACTCGGCATCCGCACGGTGCGGGAGCGCACGTTCCGCGGAGTCTGCCGCACGGAGCAGGAGTTGAATACACTGTTCGGGCGGTTCAACGAACAGCAGAGTGCGTTCGAGGCGTTGTACCACGGGCCAGAGGCGGAGGGACTCGAGCCGAAGCGTGTCTCGCAGGCGCTCGACTACTACGCCGAGTTCTACAAGATCATCAACGACCCGGGCCGGGCGCGGCGCGAGTTCGGCAAGAACTGTCTCGGGTGAGGCGAAGGTCCGCATGACCGTCGATCCCGTGAATCGATCGCTGTTCCGGCTGCTGCTGTATTACGGGCTGCTCGTGGCCGGCACGCTGGTGCTCGAGCGCTATTCCCCGGCCGTGCGCGACGCGGTGTCGGTGGAGGTGCCGGCCGGCGTCACCGCGAAACAGCTCAGAAAGGTGCTCGAAACCGGTGGCGCCGCCGACGAAAACGGCGGCGCGACCGAGCGCGCCGGACCAGCCGCCGTCACCGCGCTCGCGATGGGCCGCGCGCTCGCGCTCGTGGTTCCAGTCGCCTGGGTGTACATGCTCACCAAGCGGCGCCAGGGCTACGATCCGTCGGTCGTCCAGACGATCATCCTGCTGCCGCTCGCCGTCGCAGGGATCGTCGCAGTGGTGCGCAACAGTCTGGCGCTCGCCTTCAGTCTCGCGGGCCTCGCCGCGGCCGTGCGGTTCCGCAATACGCTCGAGGACACGAAGGACGCCGTCTACATTTTTCTTTCCCTGGCCGTGGGGCTCGCCGCCGGAGTGCAAGCGCTGGCGCTCGGGTTCGTCGTCTCGGTGATCTTCAACGGGGCCGTGCTCGCCCTGTGGACCTGGAACGTGGGCGATCTGTATGCCGGCGAATCGGGTCCCACGTTCACGCGGGAGTTCCGCGTACCCGATCCGGAGCGCGAGGACGGGTTGCTGCTGGTGCAGGCGGATGCGATGGCGCAGGACAGCGTGGAGGCCACGCTGCACGAGCACGCGCGCAGCTGGAAGCTGGTGCAGCGCGCACCCGGCGAGGAGGGCCGCGCGCTGCTCACCTACCTCGTGCGGCTCAAGAAGAAGACGGCGTCCGCCGCGTTGGTCGGCGCGATCGCGCAGCGCGCCGCGCCGTATGTCGCCACCGCCGACTTCCGGTCGCTTCCAGCCTGAGCTTCGCTGGGACGTCGCGAACGCCGCCATCCTGGCGGAGCTCGCGCGCGCCCCCCTGCCGTTCGGCCTGCGGGCCGGCCCCCCGCGTCGCACGTTCTATCGGGATCTCTACTTCGACACGGCGGCGGGGGACCTGCGACGGCGTGGCGTGACCTGCCGCGTGCGCTTCGACCTGGACGACCGCCGGACGCTCGCGCTCGACGTCGGTGGCGCGCGGTACGAAGCCGCCGTGGCCGGCCTCGAGGCGCAGGAGGTGTTCGGGTCCGACGCCGAGCCGGCGCGGCGGCTGCGAGCCCTGGTCGAGCCCGCGCGCCTCGCGCTCACGCTCGAGCTCGAGGTCGCGCGGGAGATTCGCGCCGCCCGCGTGCCGCTCGTCCCACTTCCCTTGTTCGACCTCGCCTACGACACGGTGACGGTGCGCGCGGCCGACCCGGCCTGCGAGTTTTACGAGCTCGTCGCGATGCCGCGACGTGGGTCCCCGATCGGGGCAGCGCCGCTGGCGAGTGCCCTCGAGCGGCGCTACCGGCTCACGGTCGCGACGCTCGACCGCGCGGCGCGCGCCACAGCGCTCCGGCGAGAGACCCAGGACGCAGAAGCGGCGACCGCTCCCGCGCGTCAGGTCGCCGTGCTAGGCGTGGCCCACGGCCGCATGGCCTTGTGGCGCCGCGGCGCGACGCTCGAGCTGCCCCTCGAACCCGGCGGGGGCGAGGAAGCGTGCCGCCGGGACATGCGCCGGCTGTTCGGCTCGGTCGAAGGCGAGACGCGCCTCGTGGGCGTCGTGCGCGCGGTCGACAGCCGTCCGCCCGTGGAGGTGTGGCTCGTGCGGCGCCTGCGCCGCGACCTCACGGCGGCCCCGCCGAGCGGGCTGCAATGGTTCGCGCCTCAGGACGTGGTGGCGCGGGTCGGGTCGCCGGTGCTGCGGGACCCCACGACCCTGTCGGCGCTGGCCGTCGCGGCGCGCTCGGAGCTCGTGCCGGAGTGGTCGGCCGCGCCGCTCGAGCGGGCGGAGCCCGCCGGCGCGACCCGGGGGGGCGGCACCACGGACGAGACGAGCCGGCTGACGCTGAGCGAGCTGCGGGTACCGACGCTGCCCGCCAAGGCGCTCGATCCGGCGCGGCCGGCCCCCGATCAGTTCATCAACGCCCTGCTCTCCACCATCGAGTTCAACGCGCGCGTGCTCGAGCTCGCCGAGGATCCGCGCACGCCGCTCCTCGCGCGGCTGCGCTTTCTGGCGATCGTCAGCACCAACCTCGATCAGTTCTTCATGGTGGAGATCGGCGCGCTGCACCATCAGGTCGCCTCGCGAGACGGAGCGAGCGGCGAGCGCTCGCCCGATGGACTCACCCCGCCCGAGCAGCTCGATGCCGTAGCGATCCGGCTGCATCCGCTGGTGGCGCGGCAGCATCACTGCTTCCGCGATCTGGTGCAGGGGCCGCTCCCGGAGCACGGCATCCATATCCGTGAATGGGCGGAGTTGGACGAAACCGACCGCGCCCGGCTGGCACACCGTTTTGCCGGCGAGATCGTTCCGCTGCTCACGCCCAAAGCCCTGACCCGCGCGCCGGGGCACGCCTTCCCGCACCTCGCCGACCGCCGGGTGAGCCTGGCGGTCATGCTGCGCGACGACGCGAACGGACCACCGCATTTCGCCGCCGTGGAGCTGCCCCCATCCCTGCCCCGCTTCCTGGCCACGTCCGGTGGCGGCGCGGTGCCGCTCGAGTCGCTGGTGCGCGCGCAGCTCGGCGCGCTGTTCCCGGGGCGGGAGGTCGTCGACGCGTACGCGTTCCGCGTGACGCGCAGCGGCGACATCCAGCTCGACGAGCTGGGGGCCGCGAGCTTCGTGCAGGCGGTGGCCGAGGAGGTACGCCGCCGGCCGTGGGGTCCCGTGGTGCGCCTGGAGGTGGAGCGGGGGATGCCGCCCGAGCTGCGCGAGCTGCTGCAGCGCGAGCTGCGGTTCGAGGAAAGCGAGCTGGGGAGCGCGCTCGGGCCGTCGGACGTGTACGCCGTCGAGCGACCGGTGCATCTCGGCGCGCTGAGCGAGCTCGCGGCTGAACGCGCAGACCCGGCGCTCGACTATCCGCCCTTCACGGCGCGTGATCCGTTCGCCAGGGCCCCGTCGGTGTGCGCGGCGCTCGACCAGGGCGACGTGCTCGTCCATCATCCCTACGACTCCTTCGCGGCTACGTTCGAGCGCTTTATCGTGGAGGCCGCCGACGATGCCGCCGTCGCGGCGATCAAGTTGACGCTGTACCGGCCGGGCGGACCGTCGGCGCTCGGGGACGCATTGCGGCGCGCCGCCGCCGCGGGCAAAGACGTGTCCGTGTTCGTGGAGCTCAAGGCGCGGTTCGACGAGGAGCTGAACATCGGCTGGGCGCAGAGCCTCGAGGCGGCCGGCATTCATGTGATGACCGGCCTCGCGGCGCTCAAGACCCACGCGAAGATCGCCCTCGTGGTGCGCCGCACCAACGGTCACACCCGGCGCTACGCCCACGTGGGCAGCGGCAACTACAACCCCGACACCGCCAGGCTGTACACCGACCTGGGACTGTTCACGGCTGACGAGGAGATCACGGCCGAGTTGCACGCGCTGTTCAACGAGCTCACCGGCTCGTCGCGCGCGCCGCGGGCAGTGTTCCGGCGGCTGCTCGTCGCGCCCACCAACATGCTGGACCGGTTCCTCGCCCTCATTGCGCGCGAGGCAGAGCACGCGCGCGCCGGCCGCGGCGGGCATATCCGCGCCAAGCTCAACGGCCTCGCCGACTGCACCGTGATCGCCGCGCTGTACCGGGCGTCGCAGGCCGGCGTCGACGTGCATCTCGTCGTGCGGGGAGCGTGCATGCTGCGACCGGGCGTGCCCGGTCTCTCCGACCGGATCACCGTTACGAGCGTGCTGGGCCGCTTCCTCGAGCATGCGCGCATCTATCACTTCGCGAATGGCGGCGACCCCGAGTACTACACGGGCTCGGCCGACTGGCGACCGCGCAACCTGCGCCGCCGCATCGAGGTGGTCACGCCGGTTCGCGACCCCGCGGCGCGGGCGCGGCTCGACCAGATCCTCGACCGCGAGCTCGCCGACCCTGGCGCGTGGTCGCTGCGCTCCGACGGCTCCTACCTGCGCAGAGGCCCTCCCTTGTCCCCTCCTCCTCTTCCCGTGTAGCGCATTTCGTTCGTCGGCTCGAACCCCAGCTTCTCGTACAGCGGGCGTCCCTCGTCCGACGCGTGCAGCACCACGCTCTCGACGCCGTTGGAGCGGCACCACTCGAGCAGCTCCCGCATCAGCGCGGCAGCCACGCCGCGCCGGCGCCATGGGCGCTCGGTGAACACGTTGAGGATCAGTCCCTGGGCGCCGCGGACCAGCCGGTCGCCACCGGGCAGCGGCCGGGGCAGGAGCTCCCGCAGCTGTAACACGGCACCGCCCACGATCTCGCGCGCGCTATCCGCCGGCCCGGCCTCGGCGACCCAGGCGACCGCGCGTCCATCGGTGAGCGCCGCCGCGAAATACGAGCGCGAGGCTCCGACCAACTGGTCGTACAGCCCGGCGGGCAACTGACCCATGTCGCGGAACATCTCCGCCCGATGGCGCGCGAGAGGCCCTGCGTCGGCGGCAGTGGCCCTGCGAACCGTGTAGCCAGCCACTTAGTTGGTCTGCTCGAGCACCGCGAGCGCTGTCTTGAGGCGGGCCAGGGCGGCGGAGATTTGCGTTCCGCCGGTGAGGGACAGGGGGGTGAGCAACTGCAGGGCGTTCCGGAGGTGCTCGGCGGCGCTCTCGCGCGAAGCGAAGCGACCGCCGCCGCGATGGCGGCGCTCCAGCGTGCTGCGTCGCTCCGAGCCCCGCCGCCGGTCGACCACGCGGCGCCGCTCGAACGCGGCGCTCGTCACCATGCGCCGCCGCGGCTCGCTGCGGCGGTCCACTCCCTGACGGCGGTCGGCGAGCAGGCGGGTGGGAGACACGGGACTGTAATGTGCCTCCTGCCGCTGGCTTCGGCCAGCGTCACGCCGCGCGTGCCAGCTCGATCCAGAACCGACTGCCGCGACCGGGCTCCGACTCGACGCCGCAGCTCGCGCCCCATCCGTTCCATTCCTTTCGCACGATCGCCAGACCGTCGCGCGCGCCAGATACCGTGGGAGGGCTGGCTAGATTCCGGACACCTATGCCAGCAGTCGTGAGCGCCACGGGACTCAATAAGACCTTCCGGGTCAAGGTGCGCGACGCCGGCCTCAAGGGCGCGCTCGCCGCCCTGATCCGACCCCGCTACCGCGACGTGCACGCCGTGCGCGACGTGTCGTTCCAGATCGAGGCAGGCGAAATCGTCGCGTTCCTCGGGCCCAACGGAGCGGGCAAGACCACCACACTCAAGATGCTCACCGGGCTGCTGTACCCCTCCAGCGGACGAGTCGACGTGGCGGGGTTCGTGCCCTGGACCGGCGGACCCGACTTCAAGCGGCGCATTGCGCTCGTGCTGGGGAACCGCCAGCAGCTCGTCTGGGACCTGCCTCCCGAAGAGACGTTTCTCTTGAACCGGGCGATCTACGACATCGCCGAGCCAGACTATCGGGCGCGCCTGGCGGAGCTGGTGGAGTTGCTGGAGCTGCGGGACGTGCTCGACAAGCCGGTGCGGCAGCTCTCCCTGGGAGAGCGGATGAAGTGCGAGCTGGCGGCCGCACTGCTGCACCGGCCGCCCCTGTTGTTTCTCGACGAGCCGACGCTGGGGCTGGATGTCACCGCCCAGGAGGCGATCCGCCGCTTCCTGGCGCAGTACCGGGACCGCCATGGCGCCACTGTGCTGCTCACGTCGCACTACATGCAGGACGTGACTGCACTCGCCTCGCGCGTCCTGATCATCAACCGGGGACGCCTGCTGTACGATGGCGCGCTCGACGCCCTGGTCGCGCGGATCGCCCGCACCAAGCGCATCGAGCTGGTGCTCGGGCCCCCCCCCTCTCCGGGCGATGGCGTCAGCGCGGAGGGTCTGGCGCAGTTCGGCGTGGTGAAGAGCTTCCGCTTCCCCAACGCCGTGCTCGAGGTGCGGCGCGAGGAGGCAGCCGCTACCAGCGCCCGCTTGCTCGCGGCGCTCCCGGTCGCCGACCTGTCGATCGAAGACCCGCCGATTGAAGAAGTCATCCGCCAGGCGTTCGCCAACGGGTTACGGGAAGACGAGTGAGCCACGTCGCGGTGTGGGCGCGGCGCTACGGCGCACTGTTGCGCGCCGCATGGCTGCAGGACCTGCAGTACCGCGCCTCGATCGTGTTGTGGCTCTTGTGGGGCGTGACCGAGCCGGCGATCGCGCTTGGCATCTGGTGGGCGATCGCTGCCAACGGTCCGGTGGGCGGCTACGACCGGGCCGACTTCGCCCGCTACTTCTTCGCCCTCATGCTGGTGAATCAGCTGACGATCGCGTGGGACTCGTGGTATCTGGACGGGTGGATCCGCGAGGGTGAGCTCAACTTTCGGCTGGCGCGCCCGCTCCATCCGGCGCACGAGGCGGTGGCCGAGAACATCGCTTACAAGGCGCGCACGGCGGGCATGATCCTGGTGGTCTGGCTGCTCGCGGCACTTGCCTGGCCAGCCGTGCGGCTGCCGTTCGGGGCGGAACGCTGGGCCCTCACCGCCGTCGCCGTCCTGCTCGCGGCCGCGATGCGCTTCTTCATCAGTTTCACGACCGGCCTGCTCGCGTTCTGGACCACGCGCGCGACCGCGATCATGGAGCTGCACGCCGGCATCTCGTTGTTTCTCTCCGGCCGCCTGGCCCCGCTGTCACTGCTCCCACCCGCGGTGGCGCAGGTGGCGGGCGTGCTGTGGTTCCCGTACATGCTCGCGTTTCCCGTGGATCTCCTGACGGGGGCCGCCCGCGGGGCAGCAGTGCTGGATGGCTTTATCTGGCAACTCGTCTGGTTGGGCGTGTGGATCGGCGCGTATCGGATCGCGTGGACTCGTGGCATCCGCAAGTACGGAGCGGTGGGCGGATGAGGAGGTTCCGCGTTCTCGTCGCCCTATGGCGTCTCAATTTCGCCGAGGAGCTGCAGTATCGCGCCAACTTCGTGGCGAGCGTGCTCGGCACCTCGTTCTGGATCATCACCGCCCTGCTCACGCTGGCGGTGTTCTTCCACCATACCAGCCGCCTGGGCGACTGGGACTACTGGGAGGTCGTGGTGCTGCTGGGCGTGTTCAACACGCTCACGGGTGTGGTGGAAGCGGTGCTGCGGCCGGGCATCGGCCGGCTGGCAGGAGAGGTGAAGAGCGGGGGGCTCGATCTCGTGCTCGCGAAGCCGGTGGACCCGCAGGGGTTCGTCTCGTTCCGCAGGCTGGACGTGTGGCGCTTGACCGACGTGGTGCTCGGCCTCGGGCTCTCCGGGTACGCCCTCTACCGGCTGGGCCACATGCCGTCTCTGGCACAACTTGCGGCGTTCGTCCTGGCTCTCGCGGCTGCGGCCACGGTCGTCTACGCACTGTGGGTAGTGCTGATGAGTCTGGCGTTCTGGTTCGTCTCGGTGGACAACATTTCGGTGCTGTTCGACGCGGTGTACGAAGGAGCCCGCTATCCCGTGTCGGCGTACCCCGGGGTGCTGCGGTTCGTGTTCGTATATCTCATCCCCATCGCCTGGACGACGACCATCCCCGCGTCCGCGCTCACGGGGAGGCTCGAGCCGGCGTTCGCGTTGGTGGCGGCCACCGTGGCGGGTGTGGCTTTTGCGCTGGCCCGGCTGTTGTGGCGGACCGCGCTGCGGAGGTACTCCGGAGCGAGCGGCTGACCGCCCCGCTCACTCGACGCCGGCGATACCGCCGCTCGGGCGGGCGACCGTAGCGAGCGCCGCGCTCGCGTCGGGCCAGCGCCCGCCGGGCTCCTGGGCCAGGCAGCGGCGCGTCAACTCCGCGAGCCAGGGCGGGACCGAGCGCGCCTCTTCCAGCGACTCGGACTCGGGCGCCGGCGGCCGACCCGTCAACATCTCGTACAGCAGCACACCGACGGCGTACATGTCATCCGGGGAGGTGGCCGCCCCGCCGCCCGGAGCGGAGCCGCGCCGCTCCGGGGCGACGTAGCTCGCCGCGCACAGTGCTCCCGTGGCAGAGCCGGATCCGGGGGCGCCGCGCGCCAGCGAGCGGTCCACTGCGCCCACCACCCCGATGTCGGCCACGAGCGAGCGACCATCCGTCAGAAGCTCGTTCTCCGGCTTCAGGTCGCCGTGGACGATCTTCGCGGCGTGGGCGTGGGCCAGGGCCGTCAGCACGTCCCGCAACACCTCCACGGCGCGCCGCAGCGGCAGCTCACCGTTGCGCGCCAGCCAGGCGCGCAGCGTCGTGCCCTCGACGAACGCCCGCGTGTGGTACACGAACGCCCCCGCGCGCCCGGCGCCCCGCGGGAGCACCAGGGGTGGGGGGCCCTCTAAGCGCTTGGCTAGCAGCAACAGCTCGCGCTCGAACAGGCCTTCGTCCACGGCGAGCGACAGGTCACCCGGTAAGACCTTCACGAGCAGGGCCGGGCCGCCGGCGACCTCGAGGGCCACGAACATGCGGCACACCCCGACCGCGCGCACCTCGCGCTCGACCCGGTAAATCGGGCCCAATGCCTCTTGCAGCGCCGTGCGCAAGTCAGCCACGCTAGAGCGAGCTCCTGTGGGAGTGACTGAACATAGCCGCGCTTCGGAACCGCGCCAGCAATCGCGGCGCAGCGACGCGCGGTCCCACTCGGGGCGCGCGGCAGCCGGCAGAGTCCGGCCGCGCTATCCGGGTCCCGCGTCCTTGGATTCTACAGGGACGATCAAGCCCACCGCTGGCCGGACGTGCTGGAGCACTTCTGGATCGGAAAGCTTTCGGCCCGCTGGCCCGTGCCGGCCGGCGATTCAGCCTGGCGCGGGGCGGGTCCCCGCATGACGTGGTGCGCCGGACCCGGCGCCCGGACGAGGTGTGGTTATTCCGGCTGGGCGACACCCGGCGGATCGCGCGCCTCGAGCGCGGCACGCCGTGGCGCCCCCCACCCCCCCCGTCCCCCGGCCCCGTCACACCATGGCGGCGCCGTCCCGCGCGAGCAGCCGGGCGATAGCGGCACCGATGCCGCGGCTGGCGCCTGTCACCAGCGCCACGCGGCCGTCGAGCGTGCTCACAGGTACCGCGCCACGGCCATCGCGCCGGCAGCGACGACCAGCAGCACGGCGGTCACGACGGTCATGCGGTCGAGCAACGCTTGCAGCGCAGCGGCGCGCGCCGCGTCGGCGGGTGCGGGAGTCCCACCCGCGTTCTCCGTTCGCCGCCGCAGCCGCTCGATCTTCACCCCCACCGGGGCATTGACGCCGACCCCTACCACGACCGCGAGCAGGGCGGCGAGCGCCCCCACGCCGAGCGCCATCCCGGGTCGCGAGGTGACCCAGGCGTGATTGAAGCCGGCGGAGAGGCGCCCGTACATGACGAATCCCGACACGACGGTGAGCAGCATGCTCCCGCCAAGCGCGGCGCCCAGGCCGCGACCTTGCATCAGGCGCGCCAGAAAGCGCCGGCCCTCGCTTCCAGAAGCGCGGGCGGCCGGAATGAGGAACGCGGCGATCATCACCGTTGAGCCTACCCAGAAGATGCCCGCCAGGATGTGCACCAGCCGCAGCCAGACCATCCGCCACCTCGCCGCATGAGTTAGTTGACTATACAGTAGGTCTAGTTCATTTTTTTCCGGTGGCGTGACCTGACCGCTCGCCGCTACCGACTGGGCCGCCGCCAGGCGACCGTGGACCGCACCCGGACCCGCATCCTGGACGCGGCCCGGGCGCTGTTGCGTGGCCGTGACCGCCGCGACTTCAGTCTCGACGCCGTGGCGCGGCGGGCCGGCGTCACGCGAGCGACCGTGTATCAGCATTTCGGATCGCGCCCCAAGCTGCTCGAGGCCCTGTTCGACGAGCTGGCGCGCCGCGGCGGGATGTGGGACCTGGCCACCGCCTTTCGCCGACGCGACCCCCACCAGGCCCTCGCCCGATTCGTCGCCACGTTCGGACGCTTCTGGACCGCGCACCGGCCATTGCACCGCCGCCTGATGGCCCTGGCGGTGCTCGACCCCCAGCTCGGGCGCACGCTGCGCGCGCGCCAGGAGTGGCGCCGGCAGGGACTGCGCGTGCTCGTGGGCCGGCTGCGCCCTGGTCAGGCGCCGGACCGCGACGCGGTCGACCTGCTGTTCACCCTGACGAGCTTCGAGACCTTCGACTCGCTCGCCGGCGCCGCGCGGAAGCCCGCCGCCGTCGCGCCGATCGTGCTCCGCGCCGCACTGCGGGTGCTTGCCAACCCGTCCCTTTGAGGGCACACTTGCGCGCCCCCCTCCCGGAGAATCCCGTGGCGTTACGCGACCGCCGGCCCGACCCTTGCCGCCGTGCTCGGCCTTCCCCTGGCGCTCCCCCCGGCGCTCGCCGCGCAGGGCCCTCGGGTCGAGATCACGGTGCCCGCCGCGGTGCGCGGCGCGCCGCTCACGGGACGGATGTACGTGTTCGTGACCCGGCACGACGACGTCGAGCCGCGGCTGCAGGTGCGCCACGAGAGCGACTGCACGCCGTTTTTCGGCGTCGACGTGACCGATCTCGCGCCGGGCACACCCGGCGTGATCGATGGCGCCACGCTGGGCTATCCAGTGGCGAGTCTGCGGGACCTTCCCGCGGGCGACTACTACGTGCAGGGCCTCGTCAACGTGTATTCGGAGTTCCGGCGCGCCGACGGCCACACGCTGTGGCTGCACGACGATCAGTGGGAGGGCCAGCAGTTCAACCGCTCGCCCGGAAATCTGGTGAGCGAAGTCCGCAGGGTGCATCTCGATCCCACCCGCGCCGACACCGTGCGCCTCGAGCTGACGCGCACCCTGCCCCCCATCGAGCTGCCGCCCGACACGAAGTGGGTGAAGCACGTCAAGATCCAGAGCAAGCTGCTCACGGCGTGGTGGGGCCGGCCGATCTACCTCGGCGCGACGGTGTTGTTGCCGCGCGGCTACGACACGGACACGGCACGCCGCTATGCCACCGTGTATGAGCAGGGCCACTTCAACCTGCGGCCGCCGTTCGATTTCTCGACCGATTCGACGCCCGAAACGCCGCAGCAGCGCGCCGCGCGGCTGGCGCGCTCGGCGCGCGAACCCGGGTACGAGTTCTACAAGGCCTGGAGCTCGCCGCGGTTTCCCGCCCTCATCGCCGTAACATTCCAGCATCCCACTCCCTACTTCGACGATTCGTACGCGGTGAACTCAGCGAACAACGGCCCCTACGGCGACGCGCTGCTGCAGGAGCTGATTCCCTATCTCGAGGCGCACTTCCGCATGATCCGCCAGCCGTGGGCCCGACTCCTCACCGGCGGCTCGACGGGCGGCTGGGAGGCGCTGGCGCTGCAGCTGTACCATCCCGATTTCTTCGGCGGAACCTGGGTGCTGTACCCCGACCCCGTCGACTTCCGCAACTATGAGATCCCCGACGTCTACAGCGACACGAACGCCTTCGTCCATCGGGTCGCCGAGTGGATGACCTATGACGTCCCCGCAGAGGACGAGGTCACCGGCCAGCCGCGCATCACGATACGAATGGAGAGCCAGTTCGAGGCGGTGCTGGGTAGCCACGCCCGTTCGGGCGAGCAGTTCGCGATCTGGGAGGCGACCTACGGGCCGACCGCGCCCGACGGCTACCCCGCGGAGCTGTGGGACCTGCGCACCGGTACGATCGACCACGCCGTGGCCGACTATTTCAGGGCGCACGACTACGACCTGCGTGACTATCTCGAGCGCAACTGGGCGACGCTCGGCCCCAAGCTGCGCGGCCAGATCCACGTCTTCGTCGGCGACATGGATACGTTCTATTTGAACCTCGCCGTCTATCGGCTCGAGGAGTTCTTGCAGCGGGCCCGGCCGCCGGCCGACGCCGAGTTCGCGTACGGGCGACCGATGAAGCCGCACGGCTGGCAGCCGTGGACCAACGCGGAGCTGATGCGCATCATGAGCCGGCACATCGAGCGCCGGCGCAACGCCGGCCGGCCCGGCATCGTACACTGAGCGGGTCCCGAGATTCGCTCCTCACGTCTCTGCCTGGAGAATTCCATGCACCGGTGTGCCCCCGCCCCCCTTCCCCTCCTCGTCGCATTGCTCGTTCCGGCTCCGGCCCCGGCACAGGCCGTCCTGCCCCGCACCCACAAGCCGGAGCGCACGGTCCCGGCGATCACGGCCCGAGACTTGATGACCCGCCTCTACATCTTCGCCGACGACTCGATGCAGGGGCGGCAAGGGGGGACGATCGGCAACGTCAAGGGGACAGATTACATCGCCGCGGAGGTCAAGCGGCTCGGCCTCGAGCCGGCGGGCGACGCAGGGAGCTACTTCCAGACGATTCCGCTCAAAACGCGGACCTTCGACACCACGTCGACGTTCGCAGTGGCGGGAGCGCCGCTCGCCCCGGCCGACTATCTCGCGCTCGGACCTCGTTCGCTCGAGAGCCCCGCGCTCGACGTGATTTATGGGGGGAACGCCGCCGACTCGACGACCTGGGTCGGCACCGATCAGGCCGCCGGAAAGCTGGTGGTGTTCGCGGTGCCGGGGGGGGTCACCGGCTTGCGCGCGCTGCGGGCCGGGCCGCGCATCCCGGGATCAGCGGCGGTGGCCCTGGTCGCGCTCGACAGCCTGCCGGAGATCGCCGCCTTCCTGCACCGCCCGCGGTCGTTTCTCGATGACGAGCAGAGCCCCGGGGCGGCGCAGGCCTCGGGGTTCCTGATCACTGCGGCGGCCGCAGCCAAGATGTTTTCGACCCCGCTCGACCAGCTCAGCGTCGGCGCGGCGGGAGGCAAGGTAGCCATCGCCGTGCGGTTCGACGTGCAGCCCGTCGCCGACCCGGCGCGCAACGTGGTGGCGATCGTGCGCGGCAGCGACCCGCGGTTGCGCGGCGAATTCGTGGCCATCGGCGCCCACAACGATCACATCGGGATGACCCGCCGGCCCGTGGACCACGACTCGATCCGTATCTGGAACCACCTGGTGCGTCCCGAGGGGGCCGACGACGCGGGCAAGCAGGCGGCCCCGGGGCAGCAGGCGCGCGTCGATTCGCTGCTCGCCGCCTTCCGCACCGCTCACCCGGGCGCCGACCGCCCCGACTCGATCAACAACGGCGCCGACGACGACGGCTCCGGCTCGGTATCGGCGCTCGAGATCGCCGAGCGGATCGTGACGCTCAAGACGAAGCCCAAACGCTCGATCCTGTTCGTGTGGCATACCGGCGAGGAGATGGGCCTGCTCGGGTCGCGCTACTTCACGGACCATCCCACGGTGCCGCGCGACTCGATCGTGGCGCAGCTCAACATGGACATGGTGGGGCGGGGGGACCCGGACGACGAGACCGGCCGTACCAAGGACGGCGTCCCGCTGCACGGGAGCCCGCGCTACCTGCAGCTGGTCGGGTCGCGTCGCCTCTCGACCGAGCTGGGCGATCTGATCGAGCGCGTCAACACGCAGGGCCGTCACGGGCTCGCCTTCGACTACTCCATCGACGCCGACGGCCATCCGTCGAACATTTACTGCCGCTCCGACCACTACGAGTACGCGCGCTACGGCATCCCGATCACGTTCTTCACAACCGGCCTGCACTCCGACTATCACCAGGTGACCGACGAGCCCGAGTACATCGACTACGAGCACATGGCGCGGGTCGCGAATCTGGTGGAAGACATCGCGGTACACGTCGCCGACCTGGACCACCGCGTCGTGGTGGATCACCTCAAGCCCGATCCGAGCGCGCCCTGCCGTCAGTGAGGCGGTTTGGCAACGGCTGACACGCGAAGTGCGGCGCACACGCAACAATCAGAGGCTGTAACATGGCCGTTACAGCGGCGGCGACGACGCGCCCGCGAATTGCAGCGTCACCGCGACATCGTATGTCACACGACAATCGCGAGTGGCTGTGCGTGGGCCGGACCTGCTGGAAGGCGCGAGCGCCGCTGCGCTGGGGTGTGACGGGCCCGCTACGTCTGGCGCGGGCGGCGTTTCCTCAGCGCGTCGTGCAGCAACGCTGGATTCGCTACCAGCGTGATCTGGCGGACACGCCGCCTCCTCCCCCCAACGTCCGTCTCACGCCCGTGAGCGACGCCGTCATCGGCGCGTTGCGGATCCGTCCCGATCGCGCCGAGACGGAGCTCAAGGCCGGGCTGCGGTTATGGGACGCGGGGCTGCAGCGCGCCTTTGTCTGGATCGGCGACGACGGCCCGCTGTGGCGCCGGCGCACGCCGCTGCAGGCTCCCCTCGACGATCCCGGCAGACGTCTGGATCGGCGACGACGGCCCGCTGTGCATTCAGTGGCTGCTCACCGCCGACGACAACCGGCGGCTGCGTCGCCTGAGCGAGTGGGCCGGGCTGTATCCCCCGGTGCCCACCGGTTGGGGGCAGGTCGACAACCTGTTCGTGTTCGCCGCGGCACAGCTGGGGAGCGTCGCGACGTGCTTCGCATACGCCCTGTTCGAACAGGCGCGCGCGGCCGGCCTGAAGGGGCTCATCACTCACGTCCGGGCCGGAAACCTGGCGGCGCGGCAATGGGCCGAGTGCGCCGGCTGGCGGCGCTATGGCACGATCACGCGCTACCAGGTGGGCTGGCCGCCGCTGCTCGTGAAGAGCGTGTACCTGCACCGCAACGGCGGGAGCTAGCGCAGCAGCCGCCGTCCCAGAATCGATTCCAGGCCCGCGAGCGCGAGCCGCGCGGCGTAGCGGGTCTGGACCACGTCCGATCCCGCCTGGGTCAGCTGCACCTGGGAGTCCACCAGCTCGAGGATGGTCGCGGCACCCGCCCGGTAGCGCTCCTCCTGCACGCGGAAATTCTCGGCGGCTGTCGCCCGCGCCTTGATGGCGAGGGCGTAGTTGGCGCGCGCGGTGGTGTAGGTCTCGTAGGCCTCGGTCACGTCCCGGCGGGCGGCCCGCTCCCTGTCCTCGCGCGCCGCGCGGGCCACGTCGCGGCTCACTCGCGCTCCGCTGATCGCCACCTGACGCGCGCCTCCGTCCCATAGCGGCAGGCTCACCCGCAGGGTGAGGAATGACAGACTCCGCTCCTGGGGCACGAAGCGCGTATCGAACTGCTCACTTTCCCCCAGCAGCGTCAGCTCGGGGAAGTAAGTGCCGCGCGCGCCGGCGAGCACCGCCGACGCGGCGCGCTCGTTGGCGCGCGCGAGGCGGAACCGCGGGCCCTCGTCGAGCGCCAGGCTGACCGTCTGCTCGAGCGACAGCGGCAGCGCCGGCGCCTGCAGTGGGTCGAGTGGTTGCGCGGCCACAGGGCCCGCCGCGCCCACGCGCCGGCCCAGCTGCAGCCGCGCCACGGCCAGGGTGACCGCCTGCTGCGCGGAATCGATCTCGGCCCGGGTCTCCTCGAGCGCCACCTGGAGCGAGTCGCTCTGCACCGCCACGCCGTGCACCACCCGGGCGCGCGCCACTGACAGTTGCTCGCGCGCGCGGTTCAGCCGCTCCGTGGCCACGCGCAGCAGCTCCTGGTTTGCAAGCACGCTGTAGTAGTCGGCCTCCGTTTCCATCGCGGTCTGGAAGCGCTGCGCCACGGCGCTGGCAGCAGCGGCGTCGTGGCTCGCATCGGTCGCGGCGAGATCCGCGATCTTCCGCACGGACAAGAGCTCGTAGCTCGCGCTCGCGTACGTCGTCACAGCGCTGGTGCGCTCCAGCCCCGTGCCGGGGTTGATGAAGGGCGACGAGTAGTGGGTCGCCTCGAGCCCGAGCTCGATGGACGGCAGGATGAAGGCCAGGCGGGCCGCGCGGCGTGCCCACGCGGCGTTGTCCACCTGCCCGAGCGCACTGACATACGCCGGGTCGAGTCGGGCGGCGCGCTCGATGGCCTCGCTGAGCGACACGCTGGGCAGCGTATCGACTGGCACAACCAGCTGGACCGTGAGCGCCAGCACGCCGAACATCACCGCTCCTCCACTGGCTGGACTCGCGCGCCTTCGGCGACACTCTCCCCCACGTTCAAGGCCACCCGTTCGCCGGGCGCCACGCCGCTCGCGATCTGGGCGTTGGCCCCGTCGTCGCGCGCCACCGCCACCCGCCGAAACGCGATGCGGTTGGTGGAGTCGATGACCGCCACCAGGGTCGTATCGCCCCGCACGATCAGCGCCGCCGCCGGGAGCTCGGGGTAGCCGCGGCCCTTGGCAGCGAGCTTTACGGTGACGTAGCTCCCGGGCACGATCTCACCGCCGCGGTTCTCCAGGTCGACCTCGGCGAGCAGCGTCCGGGTCCGCGGGTCGAGCAGCCCGCTCACCCGCGACACGTGCGACGGGAGGTGCACGTCGGGACGGTCGGGGACTGTGACCTCGGCCGGCGCGCCCACCTTCACGAGCGGCGCATCCTGCTGGTCCACGTAGGCGTACACCCGCAGGCGACCGGTCGCCGAGACCGTGAGAACCGGTAACGCACCAGTTTGCGCGTTGGTGGCGTTCTGGACCAGGGCGCCCGGGTCGGCGTAGCGCGCGGTGACGCGACCGGCGAACGGCGCCCGGATCACCTCGTACGACTTGAGCGTTTCGATCGCCTTGAGGTTGGCCTCGGACACCGCGGCGTCGGTCTCGTAGCGCTCAGCTTCCTGCGCCGAGCTGGCGTTCTCTCCGGCGAGCGCGCGGAACCGTCCGGCGTTGACGCGCTTGTTGCGCGCGTCGGCGAGCGCCGCCTCGTACTGCTGGTCGAGCTCGGGCGACTCGATCACCGCCAGTACTTGCCCGGCGCTCACCGCATCGCCCTTGTCGACCAGGATCTGGCGCAGGTAGCCACTCACTTTGGCGTACAGCGTGACCGACGCGTATGGTCGGGCCTCGCCGAGCAGCGTGAGGTGCTGCGCGCTGTCGGGCGGCGTCACGTGCGCCACGCGCACGTGCGGCCCCGCGGCCACGTCCGCGGCGCGTGCCCGCCCCTCCGCGCGCACCAGCGCGACTTTGCGCGCGAGCAGCGCGGCGACCAGGGCACGCGACACCGCCATCGAGACCATGCCGCCGATGAACCAGCGACGCTCCGTCATGAGGCTTCCCCTTCCCCTCTTTCCTCTGCGAGGAACCGCTCGTCGAGCATATGGCTCGTGGGCGGCTTGGTCCGAATCAACGAATACACGACCGGCACGATGAACAGCGTGGCCGCGGTCGCGAGCACCAGCCCGCCGATCACGGCGCGCCCGAGCGGCGCGTTCTGCTCTCCTCCCTCGCCCAGGCCCACGGCCATCGGGATCATGCCGATGATCATCGCGAGCGCCGTCATCAGCACGGGCCGCAGCCGGGTGATGCCGGCCTCGAGCGCGGCGGCGCGCGCGTCACTCCCCGTCTCCACCCGGCGATCGTTGGCGAAGCTCACCAGCAGGATCGAGTTCGACACCGCGATCCCCACGGCCATGATCGAGCCCATCAGCGACTCGACGTTGAGCGTGGTTCCGGTGAGCGCGAGCATCCACAGGATGCCCACCAGCGCACCCGGCACCGCTGCCATGATGATGAACGGATCGAGCCAGGATTGGAACAGCACGACCATGAGGCAATACACCAGCACCACCGCGAGGATCAGCCCGAGCCCCAAACTCCGGAATGACGCGGTCATCACCTCACCCTGTCCTCGCACGGTCACCCGCATGCCGGCGGGCAGCGTCCCCAGTGCGGCGATGCGGGAGCGGATGTCCCCCACCACCGAGCCCAGGTCGCGGCCTTCCACACCCGCTGCGACGTCGAGCACGCGCTGCACCGTGTAATGGCTGACGACCCCAGGCGCGGCGCCCGGGGAAACGCTCGCCACGTTGCCGAGCATCACCGCCGGCGCCTCCGGGGGCTCGGCGAGCGCGGGCGCCCCCCCTCCCCCGCTCGCATCGGCGGGCCGGGGCCCCCCCGAGGCCGGCGTGAGCGGCGTGGCGAGCAGGCTCGGCACCGAGGCGAGCCGCGCGATCGGCGTCTGCACCGACACGATGTAGTTCACGTTGTTCGCGGGGTTCAGGAAGAACGACGGCGCGATCAGCCCGCTCGAGGAGAGGGATATGACCATGCTGTTGGCCACGTCGCGCTGTGACAGGCCCAGCTGCGCCGCCCGCACCCGGTCGACCTGCACCTTCAGCGAGGGGTAATCGAGCACCTGCGCGATGTGCACGTCCACCGCGCCGGGCACGGTGCGGATCGCGTCGCGCAGCCGCCGCGCGATCTCGTACGAGCGGCTCAGGTTCGTCCCCTCCACCTGCACGTCCACTGGCGCCGACACGCCGAAGTTCAGCACCTGGCTCACGATGTCGGCCGGCTGGAAGTAGAACGTCGACCCGGGAAACGCCGGCCCGAGCGCCGCGCGCAGGGCCCGCTTATATCCGCGCGTGGCGTGGTGTCCCGGCTTCAAGGCGATGAGGATTTCCGCGTCCATCGCGCCGATGTTGTCGGTGGGGACGAACGCCAGATTGTAGAAGAGCGGCACCCCGATCATGTCGTTGACGGTCTCGAGCTCGTCGGCGGGTATGGTCTCGTGGATGCGCTGCTCCACCTGCTCCACCAGCCGCTCGGTCTCCTCGAGCCGCGTGCCCGCCGGCGCGCGGAAATGCAGCTTCATGAGTCCCGCGTCCACCGTCGGGAAGAAATCGGTCCCCACCACCGTCAGGAGCGCCCCACCGGAGAGCGCGAGGACAAGGGCGAGCACCAGCGCGAAGCGCCGGTGGGCCAGCACCAGCTCGAGCGTGCGTCCGTACGCCGCCTGGAAGCGGCCCCACAGCTCGTCGCGCGTGCGGTTGAATGCCGACGCCGTCGCCGCCGCGTGCTCCTCACCCGGCATCAGCAGGCGCGCCAACAACGGCACCAGGGTACGCGACAGCACGTACGACGCGAGCATCGCGAACACCACCGCCAGCGCCAGCGGGGTGAACAGGTACTTGGCGGGGCCGTACAGCAGCGCCACCGGGAAGAACACGATGCAGATGGCCAGCGTCGCGACGATCGCCGGCACCGCGACCTGGCGGGCGCCGTCCAGCACCGCGATCGTGAGCGGTTTCCCCAGCGCGCGGTTGCGATGGATGTTCTCGATCGCCACGGTGGCGTCGTCTACCAGCATGCCGATCGCGAGCGCCAGACCACCCAGCGTCATGATGTTGATCGTCTGGTTGGCGAACTTGAGCCCCAGGAACGCCGCGAAGATCGCCAGCGGGATCGAGGTCGAGACGATCACCACGCTGCGCCAACTGCCCAGAAACGCGAAGATCATGAGCGAGACGAGCACCGACGCGAGGATCGCCTCACGCACCACGCCCGTGATCGCCGCCCGTACGAACAGCGACTGGTCGAAGTCGATCTTGAGGTCGAGCCCCTTCGGCGCCACCGCTTCGATCGCCGGGATCGCCGCGCGTGTGGCCTCGACGACGGCCAGCGTGGAGGCGTCGGCGTGCTTCAGGATCGCCAAGTACGTCGCGCGCTGCCCGTTGACGCGCACGATGTTGGACTGCTCGGCATACCCGTCCGTCACCCGCGCCACATCGCCCAGCAGGACGGCCGCACCGTTCACCACTTTCAGCGGGATGTTCGCGAACTCGGGCACCGCCGACGGGCTCGAGTTCATGAGCACGTTGTACTCAGTGGTGCCGACGCGCGCGGTGCCGGCCGGCACGATCACGTTCGACACCTGCAGCGCGTTGACCACGTCGGCGGGCGACAGGCCCTTGGCGGCGAGCGCCTGCGGATCGATGTCGATGCTCACCTGGCGCTGCCGGCCGCCGAACGGCGCGGGCGTCGACAACCCCGGGATGGTGAACAGCCGCACCCGGATGAAGTTGAGCCCGTAGTCGAAGATCCGGTCTTCCGGGAGCGTCGCACTCGAGGCCGTGAGCTGCGCCACCGGCACGTTGGACGCGTTGAACTGAATCACGGTGGGCGGCTGCATCCCGGGCGGCGTGAGCCGGAGGATGGTGCTCGACACCGCGCCGATCTGCGCGATCGCGGCCCCGATGTCGGTGCCTGGCTGGAAGTAGACCTTCAGGAGCCCGATACCAGGAATCGATTGCGACTCGATGCGCTCGATCCCGTTGACCGTGGTCGAGAAGCCGCGCTCGCTGATGATCACCACGCGGCGCTCCATCTCTTCCGCCGAGAGCCCCGGGTAGTTCCACACCACCGCCACGACGGGGATGTCGATCGCCGGGAAGATGTCCACGATCATGCGCGTGAGCGATAGCGTACCCAGGACGAGAATGAGCAGGGCCATCACCGCGATCGTGTACGGCCGGCGCAGGGCCAGGCGGACGATCCACATACGAGCCTCTCAGGGTGGGCGGCGAGCTACGGTGCGGGGACAAGCTCAACAACACGCGCGGCCCCGGCTCAGTTCCGCCGCAACGGTTTCCCGGGGAACCTGGCGCCACTGCTGCGCCGGCGCCATGCTATGCCTCCCCTGCACCGAGGCTCCCGGACATGGCGCTGTTTGCGTTGTACGCCGTCGCGTCCCTCGTGACCGCCCAGCAGCCCGACACGGCGTGGTGGGCACGGCTGCGCTACCGCTTCGTCGGTCCCGAAGGGAATCGCGCGGTGGCGGTGGTGGGGGAGCCCGGCAATCCGCTCGTCGCCTACCTGGGCGCGGCCTCTGGAGGCGTGTGGAAGACGGAGGATGGCGGCGTGCACTGGCAGGCGGTGTTCGACTCGGAGCCCGCGCAGGCGATCGGGGCCCTCGCGCTCGCCCCGTCGGCCCACAACGTCCTGTGGGCGGGCACGGGCGAGACGTTTTTCATCCGCTCCACCACGGCGCTCGGAAACGGCGTGTACCGGTCCACCGACGGCGGGCGCAGCTGGCAGCACCAGGGGCTCGACGGCACCGGGCGGATCGCGCGCATCGTCATCCACCCTTGGAATCCCGACATCGTGCTGGTATGCGCCCTGGGGCGCGCATACGGGCCGGCGCAGGAGCGCGGCGTGTACCGCACCACCGACGGCGGCCGGACCTGGACGCGTGCGCTGTTCGTCGACGCCAACACCGGGTGCTCCGACCTCGCGATCGACCCCGGTGATCCCAACACGCTATTCGCCGGCATGTGGCAGTTCGAAGTGAAGACCTGGCACCTGCAGAGTGGCGGGCCGGGGAGCGGGCTATGGGTGTCGCGCGATGGCGGTGCCAGCTGGAAGCACCTCGCAGGGCACGGGCTGCCCGACGCTTCGCACGTGGTCGGAAAGGTCGCCGTGGCGGTCGCCCCCTCGAACCCCAACACGATCTACGCGTTGATCGAGGATCAGGACCCGACGCTGTATCGCAGTGACGATCGGGGAGGAACGTGGCACGTGGTGAGCCACGACCACTCGATGGCGGAGCGCGCGCCGTATTACGTGCGTTTCGCCGTCGCCCCCGACGACGAAGAGCGGCTCTATTTCGTCTCGGTGCGGTTCAGCATGTCGCGCGACGGCGGCCGCACGCTGGCCTACTCGGATTATCGCGGCGGCGGCGACAACCACGACATCTGGATCGATCCGCTGAACCCCGACCGCTTCATGGTCGCCCACGACGGCGGCGCCAGCATCACCCTCAATCGTGGCCGCTCGTTCATGCGCGTGGTGCTCCCGATCGCCCAGATGTATCACGTGTACGCCGACACGCGTGTGCCCTACAACCTGTACGGCAACCGCCAGGACGGCACGTCCTATCGCCTGCCGAGCCGCAGCCTGTCGGACGGTATCAACGAAAGCGACTGGCAGCATGTCGGCGGGTGCGAGAGCGGCTTTGGTATCCCCGACACCGTGGACAACGTGACGGTCTGGTCGGGGTGCTACGACGGCGGGCTCGAGGTGTACGACACCCGCACCGCCCACGCTCGCAACGTGCGCGTGTGGCCCGAGGCCGGGTACGGCTGGCGGCCGGCCGACCTGAAGTACCGCTGGAACTGGACGTTCCCCGTCATGATCTCGCCGCACGATCACCGACGGGTGTACGCGGGCAGCCAGTACGTGCATCTCACCACCGACGGGGGGGCGAGCTGGAAAGTAGTGAGCCCCGATCTCACCCGGAACGACACGACTCATCAGCGCAGCTCGGGCGGCGTCACCACCGACAACCTGATGACGTTCGACGGGTCCACGCTGTTCGCGCTGGCCGAGTCACCCGTGCAGGCAGGCGTGATCTGGGCGGGCTCGAACGATGGACTGGTGCACGTGACGCGCGATGGCGGCGCGACCTGGAGCGACGTGACCAGCAACATCCCCAAGCTCGCGCCCTGGGGAAAGATCTCCAACATCGAGCCCTCGCACTTCGACGCGGCCACGGCCTACGTGACCGCGGACCTGCACGAGCTCGACGACCTCGATCCTTACATCTATAAGACGACGGACTACGGAAAGAGCTGGAAGAAAATCTCCGACGCCTTGCCGCGGTCGTCGCTGGCGTTCGTCCACGTCGTCAAGGAAGATCCGGCGCGCCGCGGCCTGCTGTTCGCCGGCACCGAAAACGGCGTCTACGTGACCTTCGACGACGGGGCCCGTTGGCTGCCGCTCCAGACCAACCTGCCGCACACGCCGATCTCCTGGATCACGGTGCAGCCGCACTTTCATGATCTGGTGGTCTCGACCTACGGCCGGGGCATCTGGATCCTGGACGACATCTCGCCGCTCGAGTCACCCGACCTCACGACCGGTCGGGCCGTCCTGTTCCCGCCGAGGGTCGCCTATCGGTTCCGCGCCCAGCAGGGTGCCGTGAGCGCACCCAACAGCGCCGTGCGCGCCGACAGCGTTCCGGACGGCGCCGCCCTGACCTATTTCCTGCCCGCCACCCTCGCCGATACGGCGACGACACCCGACAGCGCGCACCGCTCGAGCCCCGCGAAGATCGTGATCCTGGGCGCCGGGGGAGACACGATTCGCGTGCTCGAGGGAGAGCGCAAGCCGGGCCTCAACCGTGTGTGGTGGAACTTGCGGTACACCTCACCGACGACCCCCAAGCTGCGCACGCCACCACCCGGCAAGCCCTGGGTCCACGTCGGGGCAGATGGCACGCGGCCGCTCGTGACGTGGGACCTGGACTTGTCGCTGCGAGGGCCATTCGTGCCCCCCGGCGCGTACAGCGTGCGACTCACCGTGGGCGACAGCGCTGCGCGGACGACGTTGACCCAGCCGCTGACCGTGCTGAAGGACCCGAACACGGTGGCGACGGATTCGGACGTTCAGGCCCAGACCCGGCTCGCGCTCGCTATCCGGTCGGAGCAGGACAGCGTGGCCCGCATGATCAACCGGCTCGAGTGGGTGCGCAAGCAGCTGGGAGATCTCGGCGGCCAGCTGCGGGGCGATTCGGCGCTGGCGCGCGACTCGGCCGTGCGGCGACTGGGTGCGCTCGCTGACACCCTCGAGCGGCACGCCGTGGCCGTGGAAGGCATGCTGTTCGATGTGAATCTCACCGGAGCGCGCGAGGATGCGTTCCGCAACCCCATCCAGTTATACGGACGGCTCGCCGCGCTGCAATCTGACGTTTCGGAGAGTGGCGCCGACTTCGCACCGACGGCACAACAGCTCGCAGTGCACGAGCTGTTCCGCCAGCGCCTCGCCGACGCTGTCACCCGGTTTGCCGGCTTCATGGGCACGGAGGTACCCGCCTTCGGCGCGGCGCTCCGGAAGGCGGCGCTCCGCGACGTTATCCCGAGTGGCGCGCCGTAATGGGAGCCGCGTTGCCAAGCCCCGTGAGCTGCTCGCTCAAACGCCACAGCCGTCGCCGGGCTTCGCGATCGTACGCCTGGCGGTCGGCCCGGCCTTCCACGAGCCGGTCGTAATAACGTCCGGTCACACCGTCGAGCTCGGGCGCGACCACCAGCGGCAGCGTAGCGGCGACCCCGTCGGCGATCGTGCTCATGGTGTACCCGAACCATTCGTACACCATCTTGGTGTTCATGAGCGAGGCGGGGTGCAGCGCGTTGACCGTGACGCCGGGCTCCCCGCGGCTGCGGAGCCACTCGGCCAGCTCGAACGTGAAGGAGATGAGGGCGAGCTTGCTCTGCGAGTACGCCCGCATGCCGTCGTAGCCGCGCTCGAGCATCACGTTGTCGAAATCGATCGGCGCCTGCCCCACCGACGCGACGTTGACGATGCGGGCCGGCGCGAAGCGGGACAGCAGCGGCAGCAACAGTCGCGTGAGCAGGAACGGCGCGAGATAGTTCACCGCGAACCGCAGCTCGTAGCCGTCGGCACTCAGCTCGCGCCCTGATCGGCGCGCCCCGCCTCCCAGTGCGGCGTTGTTGACGAGCGCATCGAGCCGCGCCTGGTCTTGCTCCACATCGCGCGCCAAGGCGCGGACCGACGCGAGCGATGAGAAATCGGCCCGGTAGCTGCGGAGCCGATCGCTCCCCGTCGCCTCCCGGATCTCCCGATCGGTTGCCGCCAGACGCTCGGCGCTGCGGCCGTGCAGGAGCACGGTCGCGCCGCGCGCCGCGAGCTCGCGCGCCACGGCGCGGCCGAGGCCGTCCGTGGCGCCCGTGACGAGGATCACCTGTTGGTCGATCGCGCGCATGCGAGTCACGGAACCCTGCGAGCCATGGTGCTGTTTCCGCAAGCGGTGTCCCGCTTCACGTTACGGTCCCGTGACTTGACACGCCTGAGGGGGTCCTTCTACCGTGCGTATCGGAACCCGCGAGACTGGAACCTGATATGTATCGCTCGGAGTTCAATGCCAATTGCCGCTCGGAGAGTCCCTGAGCGAGCCAGCCCGTTGGGTAGCACCATCGCGTGCGACGCCCCCACCGGAGCAGCTCCGGCGGGGGCGTCGGTTTATTGAGGAGGCCGTGCAGACATGGCCCACAATATGGATGGATCGATGAAACGGTATCTCTTGGCGAGCGACTTCGACCAGACCCTGAGCTTCAACGACTCCGGGCTCGTGCTGAGCGACCTGCTCGGCCTTTCGGGCTTTCAGGAGAGGATCGAGGGGTTGTCGCGGATCCACCTGGTGCAGCAGGGGGCGGAGCTCGCCTACCTGCTGTTGCACGATCCCGAGTACCGCCGGGTGCGCCAGGAGCACCTGGTGGAGGTCGGGAAGCGCATTCGCCTGAAGCAGAACCTGCATCTGTTGCCCCGCCTGCTCGGCGAGCTCGAGGGGTACGAATTCGCCTTCTATGTGATCTCGGCGGCTCCCCAGGAGGTCATTCAATCTGCCCTGGAGGGAATCGTCCCCGTGGACCATATCTATGGGACGCGGTTTCGCTACGATGACACGACGGGCGAGATCCAGGCGATCGAGCGGGTCACCGCCGGGTACGGGAAGATGGCGATCCTCGAGGAGCTGCGCGCCAAGCTCCATGTTGCGCACGACCGGGTCATTTACGTCGGCGATGGCAGCTCCGACATTCACGTCATGCTGCACGTTAACCGCCTCAACGGCCTCACGATCGCCGTGTCCGAGAACAAGTTCCTCGCGCAGATCGCGAAGCGGTCCGTGCTCTCCGATGACGCGGTGAGCGTGCTGGTGCCGATCCTGGAAGACATCGTCCGGATCGACGAGCGGGGGATCCACGCGTTGTTCGAGTCACACGGGCTGGTGTTGCAGGAGTGGGACAAGGTCCAGACGGACCTGTTGACGATCCGCGAGACCGACTCCGCGCCGCCACTCGTCGCCTGATTTCCTGGGAGCTTATTGGGGGAGGGGAAGATGTCGTCCGACTGGATCGGCTGGCTCGCGACCGCCGTGTTCACCGTCTCGTACTTCTGCCGCCGCCCCGAGACCCTGCGGCGCGTGCAGGGACTCGCCGCCCTCGCGTGGGCGGCGTACGGGATCGCGATCCACGCGCTGCCGGTGATCGTGGCAAACGTGATCGTGGCGGGGGTAGCGGTGTGGACGTCGTTCGGACGCGCGCAGCCGCTCGCTGATCGCGGCTAGGGCCAGGATTCGGTCGGCACGTCGGCCGGCCGCTCGAGCGACTCCAGGTAGCTGACCAGCTTCCACACCGCGTCGGGCTGGAGCAGCAGTCCCCCGTACGCGGGCATGCCGTGCGGCCGCCCGTAGTAGATGGATTCGAAAATCGCCCCGTCCGAGCCGCCGAACCGCCAGCGGCCGTCCGCCAGACTCGGGCCCACCCACCCCGTGCCCCCGCCGCCGTGACAGCCGTCGCAGTTCATCGCCGTGAAGATCTTGGCGCCCTCGTCGGCCGACCGCTTGTCTCCTTTATACGGATTGCGGGTCGCGAAGGCCGCCGGCGCGGCGCCACCTGCGAAAATGTGCTCGTCGTGTCGCACTTGGCGCGGCGTGGTGCTGGTGCGCGCGGTGCCGCCACCGCTGCATGAGGCGACCAGCACGACGGCGATGACCGCGATGACCACCCCGAACCCGATCTTCGCAGCTGCGGCGGCCACCCGGCCCAGCACCGCGCCCCACCCCGCCCGCACCGCGGTCGTCGCCATCTGCGACACGGTGTACTCGAACAGCGCCGCGCCCGCGAACGCACCGACGAGCGCGCCGATCACGCTGCCGACGACGGGAAGCGGGACACCCACGACGGCTCCGACCATGCCGCCGATCAGCGCCCCCCAGCCCCCCCGGCGCGACCCGCCGTAGCGCTTCGCGAGCCCGAACCCGACCCACCATTCGACGATCTCGCCCAGGAACGCGAGACCGAGCACGATCGCCATGATCGTGATGCTGAGGTGCTGAAACTGGGTGAGGGCACCATACGCGAGCACCCCGCCCACCATGATCCACAGCCCGGGGAGCCCGAGCGGGATCAGCACCAGCCCGGCGATACAGCACAGCGCCAGAATCACCACGGCGGCGACGTGCGTCACGGCAGGCCGAACAACCAGAGCATGCCGCCCTGGCTCGTGTGGCGCGCGATGTCGCGCGCGAAGTCCGCCGGGGGGCGCACGTCCGCGGGATCGTCCGAGCGCACGTCGCCGGCCAGGAGAAACCAGTCGCCGCCGATTCCAGCGTACACGGCCACATACTGCTTACCGTCGGCGCCGGTGTACGTGATCGGGTTCCCCACCACACCGGACCCCACCTTGAGCTTCCACACCACGCGCCCGGTCTGCGCGTCGGCGGCCTTGAACCAGCCGTCGAGCGTACCGTAGAAGACCACGTCGCCGCCAGTGGCCAGCACGCCGCTCCACACCGGGTACGGCTCCTTCGTCTCCCACACTTTGCGGCCGGCCCGCGCGTCCCAGGCGATGAACGCGCCCATGTAACCGCCGGGACCGGGGTGATACGGCGTCGTGGCGCCGATGAACGGCGTGCCGGCGATGCGGGTCGCGACCGCCGCTTCGTAGTCCATGCACATGTTGTTGGTCGGCACATAGAACAGGCGCGTGCGGGGCGAAAATGCCGCGGGGGCCGCTGGGGTCTTCCCTCCTTCGAGCGTCGGACAGATGTGCGTCACGTTGCCACGCGACGCGCCGGTGAGTTTGGTCGAATCGAGCACCGGCCGGCCGCTCACCACGTCCACCCGCTTGGCCCAGTTCACATCCACGAACGGCTCCGCGACGAGGACCTCGCCGGTGACACGGTCCAGCGTGTAGGCGAAGCCGTTCTTGTCGAAGTGGACGAGCACGTCGCGCCGCTGGCCCTTGACCTCCAGCTCGGCGAGGATCATCTCGGCGTTGGCATCGTAGTCCCAGCTGTCGTGCGGCGTGAACTGATACGCCCACACCAGCGAACCGTCCCCCGGCCGCCGCGCCAGCACGCTCGCCGTCCACTTGTTGTCTCCGGCGCGCTGTTCCGGGTTGTACGGGCCAGGATTGCCGACCCCGTAGTACACGAGGTCGAGATGCGCGTCGTACGACATCCATCCCCACACGGGCCCACCCCCGTGCCGCCACGCGTCCTGAGGCCACGTCGCCGCGCCCAGATCCGTGCCCTTGTCGTAGAACGGGCGGAACGTCCCCGGCCGCGCTAACAGCTCGCTGTCGGGGCCGACGTTGTAGGCGGTCCACGCGATTCGCCCGGTGCGCAGGTCGAGCCCCTTGACCCAGCCGTGAATACCGAACTCGCCGCCCGAGGCGCCGACGATCACCCGCTCCTTCACGATGAACGGAGCGACCGGCGTCGTCTCCCCCTGGCTCAGGTCCGCGATGCGCGTCTGCCAGACCTCCTTGCCGGTCGCGGTGTCGATCGCCACGGTGCGGCCGTCGAGCAGGTTGTAGACGATCTTGCCCGCCGCGTAGAACGCGCCGCGGTTCACCGCATCGCAGCAGGCGATCCCGACGGCGTTGGGGTCCACGTCGGGGCGGTACTTCCACTTGAGCGGGTAGTCGGGCCGGGAGAGATCGAAGGCGTACAGCACGTTCGGGTATGGGGTCACGACGTACAGCGTACGGCCCACCACCAGCGGCTGCCCCTCATGGCCGCCCAGCACGCCCGTCGAGAAGGTCCAGGCCGGACGGAGGCGGGAAGCATTCGCCACCGTGATCTGCGCGAGGGGGCTGTAGCGGGTGCCGGCGTAGTCGCGGGCGGGCATGGTCCACTGACCGTCCGCGGCTTGCGCCCACAAGGGCGTCGAGGCGGCGCTGAGGGCCACGGCAACGCCCGGGACGATGCGGGAGAGCGCGGTCATGCGGTCCCCTAGCATAGCTCGGCGGCTAGATTTGCTCCACCCATGACCACACCGCACTTGGCACTCGCGCTCGCGGCGGCCGCAGCCGCGGGCGCCGTGAACGCCATCGCGGGCGGCGGCACGTTGCTCACCTTTCCCGCGATCGTGGCCCTGGGCGTGACGCCGCTCGTCGCCAACGCGACGAGTACCGTGGCGCTGTGGCCCGGTTCGCTGTCCAGCATGTGGGGGTACCGGGACCAGCTGACGGGTGCGCGCGCCTGGGTGATCGGGTTCGCCGCACCGAGCCTGGTGGGCGGCTCGCTGGGCGCGTGGCTGCTGCTGCACACGCCGCCCACCGAGTTCGAGCGCATCGTCCCGTTCCTCGTGCTGGGTGCTACGCTGTTGTTTCTCGTGCAGGGACCCTTGCTGCGCCGTCTCCGCGCCGGCCGCTCGCTCGAGTCGGAGGCGGCGGGGCCGCGGGGGACCTTTCTCGCGGCCCAGTTCCTCGTCGCCGTGTACGGGGGCTATTTCGGGGCTGGGATCGGCATCCTCATGCTGGCCGTGCTGGGCTTCATGGGGCTCACGAACATCCACCGGATGAACGGCCTGAAGAACTGGGGTGCGCTGTGCATCAACGCGGTCGCGGTGGTCATGTTCGCCGCCGGCGGGATCGTGGACTGGCCCGTGGCGCTGACGATGGCCGTGGGCGGCATCGTCGGCGGCTACGCCGGCTCGCGCGCGGCGCAGCGCGTGGGCCAGCAACTGGTGAGGCATGCGATCGTCGCCGTCGGACTGGCGGCCTTCGTCTGGCTTCTGGTCCGGCGCCCGGCGGGTAGTCCTTAGCCGGTCGCCTTGTCTTCGCCCTTGTCCTTGTCGTTGCGCTTGAAGAACCAGATCGCGAACAGCACCAGCGCCACGACGAAGGCGATCTTCAACGCCAGGAAGATGAGCGGGAGCAGGAAGAACGACCCGACCTTCCAGATCGCCAGGCCGAACAGGCCGAGGGCGGCGAGCTGCAGCAGTGGCTTAGACATGGCGCGACTCCGTCAGCCCGACGTGATCGAGTAGTCGAGCGGTTGAGTGATGTGGACGCGGACCGCCTTGCCGTGCACCCGGGCCGGGCGGAACAGGGCGTGCAGAATCCAGTCCCGGGCAGAGGCATCGAACGCGGCGTTCGGACTCGAGGCCACCTCGACGGACGTGGGCTCGACCCGCCCCGTCGTGTCGACGATGGCCCGCAGCAACACGCGGCCCTGCACGCCCGCTTCCTTGAGGAGCGCGGGATAGCGGGGCTGTGGGGCCGACAAGAGGCTGGGTCGCTCCTCGACGACAGCCTCCGCATAGGCGCCGTCCCCCCCCGGCGCGAGCCCGTCGGCACGACCGCCTTCGACACCCATCCCGGAAAAGTCGCGCGGATCGAAGCGCTCCTGCAGGTTCACCGGCGGTAGCGTCGTCGGAAGCTGGGTGGGGACGGTGAGCGTCTGAAAGCCGCGCAGCACGTCGGCGAGCTGCGGCGACGGTGGAGTGGTTTGCTTTTCAGGCTCCGGCGTGAGCAGCACGGCGGTGGTGTCGACTCGAACCGCCGTGTCGGCGGGCCGCGCCGCGAGTGTGGCGTAAACCGCAGCGCCGATCAGCGCAGCGTGGGCCGCGAGCGAAGTGACGCCGAGCCCAAACAGGGTCTTGGTCCCGCGCGGGCGGTATGTCTCGATGAGCGTGCTCGTGAACTCCATAGGCCCTCCCCCGACCTGAGGCGTGCCCGGGCGACGGCCGTGGACACCAGTGCTTGGGACGTTAGACACAGGGAGATAACGCGGGGTTGCCGCCGGGAGTTTCGTGGGAGCACGGCGGCGGGCCGCCGCGCGCTGCGGCCCCGCGGCGCCCGACGGGCCGACACCCCATCTACGAGGGGGTGGG
>CBFHAJ010000003.1:0-50932 GCA_965653495.1 uncultured bacterium
CGTATCATTCGAAGAGACGATGAACTTGTTGAGCGGTGTGCGGTTGGGGGTCGGTCTGAATCTGATCTCCGGGTTAAGTGTATATACGCTCAACAAGCTGCTGATCTTCACCCAGCCGGCGCACCTCGCCGCGCTCGAAGGACGCCAGGTTGGTGACCCCGAGCTGCCGACGGCGCGCGCTACGTATGTCCGTCGGGTGCTCGAGACCGAGGCGGTATGAGGCAGGGGGATAGATGAACGGCTACAACTTCACGGATCGGGTGCGCAAGGTCCTGCAGATGGCGCGGGAAGAGGCCGCGCGGTTGCACCATGAGTACGTGGGGACAGAGCACATCCTGCTCGGGTTGATCCGCGAAGGCGAGGGCGTGGCCGCGGCCGTCCTCACGAACCTGAACGTCGATCTCGAAGAAATCCAGCAAAAGATCGAGGAGACGGTGAAGAAGGGAAAGGCGGCGGACGCCGCCGGACCCGATCTCCCGTACACCTCGCGCGCCAAGAAGGTGCTCGAGCTCGCGATGAGCGAAGCGCGCGAGCTGAACCACTCCTACGTCGGCACCGAGCACTTGCTGCTCGGCCTGCTGCGCGAAGAAAAAGGAATCGCGGCGCAGGTGCTGACCGACGCTGGCGTGAACCTCGAGCAGGCGCGGGCGGAAACGCTGCGCTTGCTCGGCAGCGAGATGCCGTCTGGGCCGACGCCGTCAGGGTCCGGCGCGCAGCCCGCGAGCCCCAAGAGCGAGAAGAAGTCGAAGACCCCGGCGCTCGACCACTTCTGCCGCGATCTGACCCAGCTCGCGGCCGAAGGCCAGCTCGATCCCACGATCGGGCGGCAGAAGGAAATCGAGCGCGTGATGGAGATCCTGTCGCGCCGCAAGAAGAACAACCCGGTGCTGATCGGCGAGCCCGGCGTCGGCAAGACGGCCATCGTCGAAGGGTTGGCCCAGCTGATCGCGAGCGGCCAGTGCCCCGATGCGCTCAAAGACCATCGGGTGCTGTCGCTCGACATGGCGGCCGTGATCGCCGGCACCAAATACCGCGGTCAGTTCGAAGAGCGCCTCAAGGCGATCATCAACGAGATCGCCCAGAACAAGAACATCATCCTGTTCATCGACGAGCTGCACACGCTGGTGGGCGCCGGCGCCGCGGAGGGCGCCGTCGACGCGTCCAACATGCTCAAGCCCGCGCTGGCGCGCGGCGAGTTGCAGTGCGTCGGGGCGTCGACGCTCAACGAGTACCGCAAATACATCGAGAAGGACGGCGCGCTGGAGCGCCGCTTCCAGACCGTGATCGTCGATCCGCCCACGGTGGACGAGACGATCGAGATCCTCAAAGGTCTGCGCAAGCGCTACGAGGAGCACCACCGGGTGATCATCCCGGACGAGACCCTGGACGCGGCCGCGAAGCTGTCGGAGCGCTACATCACCGATCGCTTCCTGCCCGACAAGGCGATCGACGTGATCGACGAAGCCGGGGCGCGGGCGCGGCTGGCGACGCAGGTGCCGCCGCCCGAGGTCGCGGCGCTGAAGGACAAGCTTGAGCACATCAACGGTGACAAGGAGAACGCGGTCCGCGATCAGAACTTCGAGCGGGCGGCCTCGTTGCGCGACCAGGAGCGCGAGCTCCAGGCCGACATTCGCCGCAAGCAGGAGGCGTGGGAGAAGGAGCGCCAGACGCACCGGCCGACGATCACCGAGGAGGGCGTCGCGTTCATCGTGTCGCGCTGGACCGGGATTCCGGTCACGCGTCTGCAGGAGGCCGAGACCGCGCGCTTGCTGCGGATGGAAGACGAGATGCACCAGACGGTGGTGGGCCAGGACGAAGCCATCACGGTCATCTCACGCGCCATCCGGCGCAGCCGGGCGGGGCTCAAGGACCCCAAGCGGCCCATCGGGTCGTTCATCTTCTCCGGTCCCACGGGGGTCGGCAAGACCGAGCTGGCCCGTGCCCTCGCACGGTTCCTGTTCGCCGATACCAACGCGCTGATCCGCGTCGACATGTCGGAGTACATGGAGAAGTTCTCGGTGAGCCGCCTGATCGGCGCGCCGCCGGGATACGTCGGCTACGAAGACTCGGGGACCCTCACCAAAGCGGTGCGGCGCAAGCCGTATTCGGTGGTGCTGCTCGACGAGATCGAGAAGGCGCACCCCGACGTCTTCAACATCCTGCTGCAGGTGCTGGACGAGGGCCACCTCACGGATAACTATGGCCGGGTGATCGACTTCAAGAACACCGTGGTCATCATGACGTCCAACGTGGGCGCGCGCGACATGGTGAAGGGCAAGGCGCTGGGCTTCGCGCAGCCCGACAGCCGGGCGAGCTTCGAGAAAATGGCGGAGAAGGTCAAGGAGGAGATCAACAAGACCTTCAACCCCGAGTTCCTGAACCGGCTGGACGACGTCATCGTGTTCCACCCGCTCACGCGGGAGCATATCGGGCAGATCGTGGCGATCCTGCTCAAGGAAGTGCAGCGGCGGTTAGGGGAAGAGGAGCTCACGCTCCGCCTGACGCCCGCGGCCTCGGATTTCCTGGTGGACCACGGCTACGACGAGCATTTCGGCGCGCGGCCGTTGAAGCGCGCCATCCAGAAGTACGTGGAAGATCCGCTGTCGGAGAAAATCCTGGTCGGCGAGTTCGCGCGGGGCGACGAAATCGAGGTCGACGTGGCTCCGGACAAGGAACGGCTGGCGTTCCGCGCGCTCTCCGGCTCGAAGGCGTGATCCGCCAGACTTCGCTCGTCATCTCGCTGGCTGCAGTCGTGGTCCTCGCCCCGCGCGCCGCGTGCGCGCAGGGCGAGGCGGCGCAGGCGCCCACCGTCGCCCCCGACTCCATCGTCGTGCTCGGTCTGCGTCGCCTCGACCGCAAGCAGCTCATCGATCAGCTCGGCATCGCCCCCGGCCAGCCGCTCGGCTACCGCGACGTGCAGCGCGCCATCCAGGCGCTCTACGCCAGCGGGCAATACGACGACGTACGCGTAGACCAGGATACCGCCGGCGGCCGCCAGCTGCTCGTCGTGCACGTGCGGGAACGGCCCCTGCTCGTGCGCTGGGCCGTGCGGGGCGTCGCGAAGCTCTCGGAGGGGAGCGTGCGCGACAAGGCACAACTCAACGAGGGCCGCGCGCTCGACCCGGCCGCCGTGACGCGCGCGCGCGGCCGCATCGACTCGCTGTACCACGCCCAGGGGTACTACCTGGCCCGCGTCAATGTGGTCAAGGTGTACGAAGCAGACTCCACGCGCGTGCGCGTCGTGTTCGACGTGGACGAGGGACGCCGCGTCGCGGTTGCCCGCGTGCAGGTCGAGGGGAACAGTCACTTCTCCGACGATGCGGTGGTGGGAGCGATGAAGACGCGCCCCGAGGGCTTCTGGTGGTTCCGCTCCGGCGAATTCGACGACGAAAAGCTGCGCAGCGATCTCCAGGAGCGACTCCCCAAGCTGTATGGGGACCGGGGGTTCGTCGACTTCCAGGTGCTGGACGACACCCTCATCGTGGACGACACCACTGGGAAGGCCACGCTCCTCGTGAAGGTGAGTGAGGGTGAGCCGTACCGCGTGGGCACGTTCGAGATCGTCGGGAACCGCCGCTTCTCGAGCGACGAGCTGCAGCAGCTGTATCCCTTCAAGGGCGAGAACCGGAGCGGCTTCCTGGGGTTGGGCGGCATGCAGCATGGTCCGGTCTATTTCGATCAGGAGCGGTGGAACGCCGCCACCCAGAATCTGCAGACGTTGTATTACAACAACGGCTACATCTACGTGAACGTGCAGCCCCAGGTGATCCGCCGCACCGGGCCCGACGGGAAACCGGTCGTCGATTTGCGGTGGGCCATCAACGAGGGCCAACCGGCGATCGTCAACAAGATCGAGATAGCGGGGAACGACGTCACCCACGAGCGCGTGATCCGCGACGCGATCGTGCTCCTCCCCGGCGACGTATTCCGCCAGGACGCGCTCATCCGCTCGTACCAGAACATCTCGAACCTCGGCTTCTTCCAGCAGCCGTTGCCGTTCCCGGACACCCGCCCCGCCAACGATCAGGGCGACGTGGACGTGATCTTCCGCGTCACCGAGAAGCACACGGGCAACATCAACTTCGGCGCGTCAGTGGGGCAGGGCACGGGGGTGGGCGGCTTCCTTGGCCTCGACGAGCCAAACCTGTTCGGCCAGGGCAAGAAGGGCCACTTCCAGTGGCAGTTCGGCCAGAACATCAGCGACTTCCAGGTGAGCTACACCGATCCGGCGATCCGCGAAACGCGCATCTCGGGCACGTTCGACGTGCACAACACGCGGCTGCGCTACACCATCGCCGACCTGGGCACGCTGAAGCGCGAGGGCGCGAGCGTGCAGTTCGGGTTCCCCCTGTTTGGCGACCGCTACACCCGGCTGTTCGTGTCGTACGGCATCGACGACCAGACGTTCACCGGCGCGAGCACCGCCCTGGCGGCGCTGCGTTGCAACAACTGCATCCGCTCCACGCTGGGAGTGTCGCTGCTGCGCGATACCCGGATCGATCTGCCATTCCCGACCGCCGGCACGATGCACTCGATCGGGCTCTCCCAGTCGGGCGGCCCGCTCGGCGGCTCGGGCAATTTCCAGCGCCTCGACCTCGAGGGCCGCTGGTACGCGCCTCTGGGCCAGGCAGGCAGCGCCATGTCGCCGATCCGGTTCGTGATGGGGCTCTCCACCCGTTCCGGATTGGTGTTTGGCCCGTCGCCCTTCTTTGACCAGCTGTTCACCATGGGGGGCGTGCAGTACGGCATCCCGCTGCGCGGCTACGACGAGTTCTCGATCACCCCCCACGGCTACGACCCCACCGCGGTGAACGGCCAGGCCACGGCGGGCTCCTTCGGGAAGGCCTATCTCGCCATGACCGGTGAGATCGGCGCGCGCCTGTCGCAGATGTTCTACGTCAACGCCTTCGTGGACGCGGGCAACGTCTGGGCCAACGCCGGCGAGTTCGATCCCACGCGGTTGTTCCGCGGCGCCGGCCTGGGCGTGAGCATCATCTCACCCCTCGGACCGATCGGCATCGATTGGGCCTACGGCTTCGATCGCACCGACGCGCTCGGCCACCCGGCGCCGGGCTTCAAGCTGCACTTCAAGCTGGGCAACTTCTTCTGATCGGCGCCGCCCAATCGTGCGGAGGCGGCGGGACCGGTTTCTTATCTCTCTCGAGGAGACAGCCATGAGGTGTGTGGTGACAGCGTGGACCTGGGTCGGGTTGGCCATCGCCGCGCCGGCCGTGGTCGGGGCGCAGGCGCAGGGCTCGCTCAAGATCGCCTTCGTCCACTCCCAGACGATCCTCGAGCAGACGCCCGGATACGCCACGGCAGAATCGACCCTCACCAAGGAAGGTCAGGGTATTCGCGACACGTTGCAGCGCATGCAACAGCAGTGGGATTCCGCGATGCGGGCCTTCGATCAGCAGTCGCTCGCCCTCTCGCAGGCAGCGAAACAGGCGAAGCAGCGTGACCTGCAGGCGATGCAGCAGCGGCTGCAGCAGCACCAGAACGACCTGCAGACGCGCTACCAGCAACGCGAGCAGGAGCTGCTCCAGCCGATCCAGGCCCGGGTCATCGGCATCGTCCAGGGCATACGCGCCGAAATGAACTACGCGCTCATCTTCGACATGGACGGCCAGAACAGCAGCGTGTTCCTGGCCGTCGACCCGAGCCTCGATGTCACCTCGAAGGTGATCGACCGGCTGAAGGCGTCCAAGTAGGACTCTGCCCGCCCGTGCGCGACCGGCTGCTGTCGCTGGGCGACGGGGAAGGGGGCGGCGCGGCCGCGGCGCGACGCCTGAGCGCGGGCGACATCGCGGCGCTGACCAACGGACAGCTGGTCGGACCAGCGGACGTTACCGTGTCCGGCGTCGCGCCGCTCGATCGCGCCGGGCCGGGCGATCTGTCGTTTCTTGCCGCTCGTCGCTATCTCCAGTATTTTCAACAGTCTAGCGCGGCCGTCGTGCTCTGCAAGCCGGAGCTGGTTCAGGAGGCGCCAGCGGGAGGTCCGGCGTGCCGGGTACTGGTGCGCGATCCGCACGTCGCGCTGCTCTCGGTCATTCCCGTCCTCTATCCCGAGCCGCCCTGGCAGCCCGGGGTCCACCGGACGGCGGTGGTGGGGACCGGCAGCGTGTGGCAGGAGCCGGTGGCGATCGGCCCGTACGCCGTGCTGGGGCGGGGAGTCCGGCTCGGTCGCAACGTGCGCATCGGGGCGGCGTGCGTGCTGGGTGACGGCGTCGAGTTGGGCGACGACGTGCAGCTGCTCCCCCACGTGGTGTGCTACAGCGGCACGATCGTCGGGAATCGGGTGATCCTCCATGCCGGCGTGCGGCTCGGGGCCGACGGCTTCGGCTACGTGCCGGGCAAGAGCGGCGAGCTGCCGCGCAAGGTTCCCCAGGTGGGCCGTTGCATCATCGGCGACGACGTGGAGGTCGGGGCGAACACGACGATCGACCGCGGCAGCGTGGACGACACCGTGGTCGGTCCGGGAACGAAGATCGACAACCTGGTGCAGATCGGTCACAACTGCCGCATCGGCGCGCGCTGCCTGATCGCGGGCCAGGCGGGAATTGCCGGCAGCACGCGCGTCGAGGACGACGTGTTCCTGGCGGGTCAGGCGGGGCTGGCCGACCACGTGACGATCGGCCGCGGGGCGCGGGTGACCGTGCAGGGGGGCGTGATCGGCGACATCGAGGCCGGGGCCACGGTGTCGGGATACCCGGCGCGCCAGCACCGCGAGTTCTTGCGGGCCCAGGGCGCCCTGTACCGGCTGGCCCACATCGTAGACGACCTCGAGGCCCTCGTACGGCGAGGCAATGACGCCCAGCGCTAGGCGCAGCATCAAACAGAAGGCAGCCGTCTCGGGCACCGGGCTCCACACCGGCGCGCGGACCGAGGCGACGTTCCTGCCCGCGCCCGCCGGGCAGGGGATCGTGTTCCGGCGGGTCGATCTCGCCGGCACGCCTGAGGTCGCGGCGCGGCTGTCGGAAGTCGAGGCGGTGGAGCGGCGCACGGCGATCGGCAAGGGCGCGAGCACGATTCACACAGTGGAGCACGTGCTGGCGGCGGTGGCGGCCCATGAGATCGACGACGTCACCGTCGAGCTCTCGGGTCCCGAGCCGCCGATCCTGGACGGCAGCTTCGAGCCGTACTTCGAGGCCCTCGCCAAGGCGGGCCCCACCGAGACGAGCGGCGAGCCGGTGATTCTGACCGTGCCCGCGCCGTTCACGGTGACGGAGGGGGACTCGAGCTACGTGGTGGCGCCCGCCCGGGAACTCCGGCTCACGGTCACCATCGAGTGGCCGCACCCGCTCATCGGACGGCAATCGGGGAGCTTCACGGTTTCGCCGCAGACCTTCGCCGCCGAGCTCGCGCGGGCCCGCACCTTCGGGTTTGCGAGCGAGATCGAGGGGCTCAAGGCCAAGGGACTGATCAAGGGCGCGTCGGCGACGAACGCCATCCTGCTGGACGAGCGGGGACTCGCGAACGGCGCGCAACTGCGCTGGCCCGACGAGTTCCTGCGCCACAAGGCGGCGGACATCGTGGGCGACCTGGCGCTCACCGGCGCACGCATCCGCGCGCATGTGGTCGCGGAGCGGCCGAGCCACAGCGGCAACATCGCGCTGGCGCGCGCGCTGGCGCGGGCAGCGCGGCGCGCCGGCGCGCCCAAGATGGACATCGGGCGTATCATGGACGTGCTGCCGCACCGCTATCCCTTCCTGCTCGTGGACCGGATCATCGAGATCGAGGGCCAGCAGCGCATCGTCGGCATCAAGAACGTCACGATCAACGAGCCGTTCTTCCAGGGACACTTTCCCGGCCACCCGATCATGCCGGGGGTGCTCATCATCGAGGCGATGGCGCAGGTGGGCGGAATGCTGCTGATGGGGTACTTCGAAGGGCAGAACGTCGAGGACAAGGTGGTCTACTTCATGTCGCTCGACAACGTCAAGTTCCGCCGTCCCGTGGTGCCAGGCGACCAGATCCGGTTCGAGCTCGAGATGCTCCAGTTCCGCGGCAGGACGTGCAAAATGAAGGGCGTCGGGTACGTGGATGGGCAGGTGGTGGCGGAGGCGGAGATGATGGCCACGGTAGTGGACCGGTGATTCACCGGACCGCCCTCGTCGACCCCACAGCCCAGACCGGGAGCGACGTTACGGTTGGTCCGTACGCCATCATCGGACCGCACGTCACCGTCGGCGAGCGCTGTCACATCGCCGCCCACGCCGTGCTGGAGCGCAACGTCAAGCTCGGGACCGGGATCAAGATCGGCTACGGCAGCGTGCTGGGCAACGATCCGCAGGATCTCAAGTACAAGGGCGAGGACACCTGGGTCGAGGTGGGCGACGGTACCGTGATCCGGGAGTACTGCACCATCAATCGCGGCACGACGGCGACGGGCAAGACGTCGGTGGGGCAGCGCTGCTTCCTCATGTCCTACGTGCACCTGGCCCACGATTGCCACATCGGGAACGACGTGATCATCGCCAACGCCGTCCAAATGGCGGGGCACGTCACGATCGAAGACCGGGCGATCGTTTCCGGGCTCGTGCCGATCCACCAGTTCGTGCGCATCGGTACGTTTTCGTTCGTGGGGGGCGGCTCGCGCGTCAACCAGGACGTTCCGCCGTACACCAAGGCCGTCGGCAACCCGGTGCATCTGTACGGCCTCAATTCCGTCGGGCTGCAGCGGGCGCGCTTCTCGCCCGAGGTCAAGCTCGCTTTGAAGCGCGCCTATCGCCTGCTGTTCAACTCCGACATGACGGTGAGCCAGGGGATCGCCAAGGCGCGCGCCGAGCTGCCGCCGATCCCCGAGGTGGAGAACTTCCTCAAGTTCATCGAGGGGTCGCAGCGCGGAGTGCTGGTGTGAGAGGGGGGAGGGGGGGGGGACGCGGTCGCGAGCTGCGGGTCGGCGTGATCGGCACCGGGGCGCTGGGGTTCCACCACGCGCGGCTGCTGCGCAGCGCGGCGGGTGTCGAGTTCGCGGGGATCTACGACAAGAATCCGGCGCGCGCGGCCGAGGTCGCGAAGCAGCTCGGCGTCACCGCGCACGAGAGCCTCGCCGCCTTGTCGGACTGCGTGGACGCCGTGACGGTGGCCGTTCCGACGCCCGCCCACGCTGAGGTGGGCTGTCAGGTGCTGGAGCGCGGCATCGCCGTGCTGATGGAAAAGCCGCTCGCCGACACGCTCGCTGGCGCCGACGAGCTGGTGCGGCGGGCCGCGGAGCGGGGCGTCGTGCTGCAGGTGGGTCACGTGGAGCGCTTCAACCGCGCCGTGCGGGCCGCCTGGCCGTACCTGCACGAGCCGCGCTTCCTGCAGATCGACCGCCTGGCGCCGTTCCAGCCGCGCGGCACCGACGTCGCCGTCATTCTCGACTTGATGATCCACGATCTGGATCTGGTGCTCGAGCTGGTCGGTGCGCCGGTGACCGACGTGCGGGCGACCGGCGTGGCGCTGCTCACGCCGCACGTGGACATCGCCAACGCGCGCCTCGAGTTCACCAATGGCGCCATCGCCAACGTCACGGCGAGCCGGGTGTCGCGCGAGCGCACCCGCAAGCTGCGCATCTTCCAGCCCACCGGATACTGCTCGCTCGACTTGGCGCAGGGGAGTGGTGATTTCTTCCGGCTGAAGCCGGGGTGGCAGGGACAGGGCGCGACCACCCTCGAGCAGATCGTGGAGCACGTGCGCCTCGAAGCGCCCGAGGCCGAGCCGCTGCGGCTCGAGCTCGAGAGCTTCATCCGCGCCGTGCGTGGCGAGGAGGAGGTCGTCGTGTCGGGAGCGGCGGGCGCGCAGGCGCTGGCGCTGGCGCTGCGCGTCGCCGCCGCCGTCAACGCGTCGCCACTCGCTGCGTTGACCTCCGCGCGCTCGCCCTCCCCTCACGACCCCTCCCCCCCGCCGGTCGCGCTCACCGCCACGCGGCCGTGAGCCGCGCACCGCGGATCTACATTTCCGCGGGGGAGCCGTCGGGCGACGCGCACGCCGCGGCTGTCGTGAGCGCGCTCAAGCGGCGCGTCCCCACCGCGCTCGTCGAGGCGTTCGGCGGACCGGGCCTCGAGGCCGCGGGCGCTGTCGTGCTCGACCGCATGGAGCGCTTCTCCGTGGTCGGCTTCGTCGAGGCGTTGTGGAAGCTTCCCGCCCATTTCCGCCTGCTGAGGCGCGCCCGCGACGCCTTCCGAGCGGGGCGCTACGATCTGGTGATCCTGGTGGACTACCCGGGCTACCACCTGCGCGCCGCCGCCGCCGCGCACGCGGCCGGGATCCCCGTGCTGTATTACATCGCGCCGCAGATGTGGGCGTGGGCGCCCGGTCGCGTGCGCCGCCTCTCGGCCGTGCGACGCCTGGCGGTGATCCTGCCGTTCGAAGAGACCTTCTTTCGCGACCACGGAGTCGCCGTGACATTCGTGGGCCACCCGTTGCGGGACCGGCCGCCGCCGCCCCGCCGCGAGGACGCGCGGCGCGCGCTCGGACTCGATCCCGCGCGACCGGTCCTGGGGCTGTTTCCCGGCAGCCGCGCCCAGGAGGTGCGTCGACTGTGGGACGCGTTTCGCGCCGCCGCGGATCGCATTGTCGCGGCACGCCCCGACGTTCAGGTTGTCGCCGCCGCCACGCCGCGCGCCCACTATCCCGGCGCCGGCGCCATCCGGATCCACATGGGCGATCCCACCACGGTGTTCGCCGCCGCGGACGCCGGGCTGTGCAAGTCCGGCACCACGACGCTGGAGGCCGCGCTCGCCGACGTTCCGATGGCGATCGCCTACCGGTTGAATCCCGTGTCGTTCGCGATCGCGATTCGCCTGCTGCGCGTTCCCCACGTGGGCCTGGTGAACCTGATCGCGGGACGGGAAGTGTGCCCGGAGTTCCTGCAGGGCGCGGTGACGCCCGCGGCGCTCGCGGACGTGATCCTGCCGCTGCTCGACCCGCCCAGCGCGGCGGCGCGGCGGCAGCGGGAAGGCCTGGCGCTGGTGCGGGAGCGGCTCGGGCCCCCGGGCGCCGCCGAGCGTGTCGCGGCCCTCGCGCTGGAGCTCGCCGGGTGACGGGTCTTCTGGCCGCGCTGATCCGCCTGCTCGCGGCGACGTGGCGCTATCGGGTGCGGGGCTGGGAGCACGTGGCGGCGGCGCGCGCCAGCGGTCGCCCGGTGATCTACGTGCTCTGGCACAGCCGCATCCTGCCGCTCCTCTACCATCGGCGCGACGAGGGGATGGCGCTGCTCATCAGTCGCCACCGTGACGGCGGCCATCTCGCCGAGCTGTCCGAGCGCTGGGGCTATCGCGTCGTGCGCGGATCGTCGCAGCGGGGCGGCGAGGTGGGTCTGCTGGGCCTGGTCCGGCACCTCCGTCAGGGCGGCGAAGTCGCCCTCACCCCCGACGGGCCGCGCGGCCCCGCGGAGCGGATGAAGCCGGGCGCCCTCGCGGCGGCCCAGCATGCCAACGCGCTCGTGATCGCGGCGGGCGCGCGGGCCTCCTCCGCGTGGTGGATCCGGTCGTGGGACCGGTTTTGCCTTCCGAAGCCGTTCGCTGCCGTCCACATCGCGTACGCCCCGCCGTTCGGGGTCGATCAGGGGAAGCTCGCGTTGCGCGAGGCGATGACGCGGGCCGAGCATGACCTGGCTGAAGTCACGTACGGCGCCCCAGAGGGCGAAGGAATGCGGGCGCAGTGACGGCCGCCCGCGTCGTACGGTGGCTATGGGGCGAGTCGCCGGGCGCGCGCCTGGCGCGACTGCCGCTGCTGCCGCTCGCCGGGGCGTACTGGGCCGCGATGCGGGTGCGCGCGGCGCGCTCCGCGGCCGCCGGCGTGGCACGTCTCCCCCTGCCGACGATCGCGGTCGGAAACCTCTCGGTCGGCGGCACCGGAAAAACGCCTCTCGCCGCGTGGATCGCGACGCATTACGCGGCCCGGGGATTGAAGCCGGGGATCCTGCTCCGGGGCTACGGCGGCGACGAGCCGCTCGTGCACCGCCGGCTCGTGCCGGAGGCGGTGGTGGTGGCGAACGCCGATCGCACCGCAGGGGCGACCGCGGCGCGCGCGGCCGGCGCGCGCGTGCTGGTGCTGGACGACGCCTATCAGCTACTCGGCGTCGCGCGGGACTTGAACGTCGCGGTTCTCTCGGCCGAGAGCGCTGCCGACTCACCGTGGCCGCTGCCGGCGGGACCGTGGCGCGAGGGCTGGGATGCCCTGGCGCGGGCCGACCTGATCGTCGTGACCCGGAAGCGGGCGGCAGCAACGGCGGCCGCCCGGCTCGCCGACCGGCTGGCGCAGCAGTGCACCCCGGTCCCTGTGGCGATCGCGTGGCTCGCGCTCGAGCAGCTCGCGGGCATGCAGTCTGGAACACGGCGGGACGTGAGCGTCCTCGCCGGGCGCGACGTGGTCGCGGCGGCGGGGATCGCGGACCCCGACAGCTTCGCCGCGCAGCTCGCGGCCGCTGGTGCGCGGGTGCAACTCTTGGCGTATCAAGACCATCACCAGTACCGCGCGGCCGACGTGGCGCGCCTCGTGCGGGCCGCCGCGGCGGGCGGTTATGTTGTAATCACTGAAAAGGATGCCGTGAAGCTCCGCGGGCGGTGGCCGGCGGCTCCGGAGGGGGCCGCTATCCCGGAGCCGTGGGTGGCGGGGCTCGGCGTCCGCTGGGAGCGGAACGGCACGGTGGTCGAGCAGGCGTTGGACGCCGCGCTCACGCCGGCCGGTCGCCCCTGAGGCCCGTTTCAACGTGCGAGTGCCATGAGCGAACCTGCGATCTAGCCGCCGACGACACCGGCGATCATCCGGCCCGACAAGGACACGTTCCTCCACGAGGACAACGCGTTCGAGGCCATGATGGAGCGATTCGACCATGCGGCGCAGCTCTTGAATCTCGATCCCGGCCTCTACAAAGTCCTCCGCAATCCCGAAAAACAGATCATCGTCTCCGTTCCCGTGCTGCGCGATAGCGGCGATGTCGAGGTGTACACCGGCTATCGGGTGCTCTACAACACGTCGCGCGGGCCGGCCAAGGGCGGCATCCGCTTCGATCTGAACGTGACGCTGGAGGAAGTGAAGGCGCTGGCGGCGTGGATGACGTGGAAGTGCGCCCTCGTCAACATCCCGTTCGGCGGTTCCAAAGGCGGCGTCGTGTGCGATCCGGCGAGCATGTCCATGGGCGAGCTGGAGCGCGTCACGCGCCGCTACACGGCGAGCATCATCGAAACGCTGGGCCCCGATTCCGACGTCCCCGCCCCGGACGTGAACACCAACGAGCGGGTGATGGCGTGGATCATGGACACCTACTCGATGCATCACCGCCATACGGTGACATCGGTGGTGACGGGGAAGCCGGTAGAGATGGGCGGCTCGCTGGGACGGCGCGAGGCGACGGGGCGCGGCTGCATGATCGTCACCCGCGAGGCGCTCGGCAAGTTCGGCATGACGCTCAAGGGCGCGCGGGTGGCGGTGCAAGGGTTCGGGAACGTGGGCTCGGTCGCCGCCGACCTCATGGTCAAGGAGGGCGCGCTGCTCGTCGGCGTGTCCGACAAGTCGGCCGCCCTGCACGACCCCAAGGGCCTGAACGTGGCCGATCTGCTCAGCTGGGTGCGCGAGCACCGCTCGCTCGCGGGTTCTCCGAAGGCGACCGCGTTCGGCAAGGACCAGCTGCTGGTGCTCGACTGCGACGTGCTGGTGCCGGCGGCCACGGAGAACGTGATCACTCGCAAGAACGCGCCGCAGATCAAGGCGAAGATCATCTGCGAGGGCGCGAACGGCCCCACCACCGCCGCCGCCGACGAGATTCTCGAGAAGAAGGGCATCTTCGTCATTCCGGACATCCTCGCGAACGCGGGTGGGGTGACGGTGAGCTACTTCGAGTGGGTCCAGGACCGAGGCGGCTATTTCTGGGACGAAGACACGGTGAACCGGCGGCTCGAGTCGATTATGACCCGCTCGTTTCACGAGGTGATGGCGCTGGTGGAGAAGCACAAGGTCAGCACACGGATCGCCTGCTACATGCTCGCGGTGGGCCGGGTGGCGGCGATGCACCGGCTGCGTGGGATGTATGCCTGATGCGGTATCGCGTGGTCGCGGTGGGTCGCATCCGCGACGCGGGGCTGAGGGCGGCATGTGACGATTACCTCGACCGGCTGAAGCGATACACCCGGATCGAGGAGCGGGAGGCCAGGGACGAGGCGCGCATCCTCGACGTCGTGCCGGAGGAGTCGCGCCTCGTCGTGTTGTCGGAGCGGGGCGAGGAATGGACATCCGCTCAGCTCGCGGAATGGACCGCCCGGTGGGAGATGGACGGTCGCGACGTGGCGTTCGCGATCGGCGCCGCGGACGGGCTGCCGGAGCCGGTGACACAGCGGGCGGAGCGCGCGTGGAGCCTGTCCCGGCTCACCTTTCCGCACGAGCTGGCCCGGCTGCTCGTGTACGAGCAGCTGTACCGGGCGTACACCATCCGCCGCGGGGAGCCGTACCATCGCGGCCGCTGAGCTGACGCGGGCGGACCGGGCGGCGCTGCTCGCCCTGGCGCGCGCCACTCTGATGGCGCACCTGGCCGGGCGTCCCCTGCCAGCCGCTGCGGTCGGCCCGGGAGCGTCGCTCCGGCGCGGCGCCTTCGTCACGCTCACGGAGCGTCACGGGGGAGCACTGCGCGGCTGCGTCGGGCACATCGCGGCGGACCGCGAACTGGGCGCTGTGGTGCGAGAAATGGCGATCGCCGCGGCGCGGGATGATCCACGGTTCGTGCCGGTCGACGCCGGTGAGCTGGCGGGGCTGGTCGTAGAGATCTCCGTGCTGTCGGAACCGGCGCGCAGCGTCGCGCCCGTCGACCCGGCGCGGATCGTGGTGGGGCGCGATGGCGTGCTGGTGCGGCGCGGCAGCGACGCGGGCTTGCTTCTGCCCCAGGTAGCCAGCGAGCATCACTGGGATGCCGAGACGCTGCTCGCGGCTGCGTGTCGCAAGGCAGACCTGCCGCCCGGGGCATGGCGGGAACCGGGTACCGAGGTTTTCACGTTTCAAGCGGACGTGTTCGGAGAGAGCGACGAGTGATACCCCGGATCGTCCCGACACCCATTGCACCACTGGCGCTCCCTGCGCCGGGTCTCAAGCCGCGCCGGGTGGACCCTGACGTGATCGCGGCCACCTTCCCTGGGCCAGGGCGCGACCGGCTGGCCGCGGGTGAGGTGCTGGTCGTCACCACCGGCCAGCAGCCCGGCCTGTTCACGGGCCCACTGTACACCATCTACAAGGCGCTGTCGGCAATCGCCCTGGCGCGCCGCCTCGAGCGCGATCGCGGCACACCGGTCGTGCCGGTATTCTGGGTGGCGGGCGACGATCACGACTTCGCGGAAGCCAACCATACCTGGTTTCTCGACACGAATGGTGAGCTCGTGCAAGTCGTGCTGCGCGAGCGGCCACCCGAGGCACCGCTGCGGTCCCTGTCGCGGGAGCCGTGCGGCCCCGAGATCGTGGGCGCGCTCGCGCGCCTCCGGGACGGCACGGCCGAGACCGAGTTCAAGACGGGAGTGCTGGAGTGGCTTGGACGCTGGTACCGGCCGGAGGTGACGTTGGCGGATGCCTTCGCGGCGGCGCTGGATGCGCTGCTGGGACCACGCGGTCTGGTGGTGCTGCGCATCCACGATCCGCACGCGAAGCGCGCGGCGGCTCCGTGGGTCATGAAGGGTCTCGAGGTGACGCTCCCCGACGGCTACACGCCGGTGCTGCTCGAGGCGAATCAGGGGCGCGACCGGTTGCAGCGTGACGGCACCGGTTTCGTCACCCGCCGCAGCGGCGAGCGCTTCGAGCGCGCCGAGCTGGCGCGGATTGCGCGCGAGGCCCCGGAGCGACTCTCGCCCAACGTGCTGCTGCGCCCCGCCGTCGAGGCGGCTCTGCTGCCGACGGTCGTCTACGCGGGGGGGCCGGCCGAGCTCAAGTACCTCCCGGACACGGCGCCCCTGTGCGAGACGCTGGGCGTGATCCGGCAGGCGGCCGTGCCGCGCTGGTCGGGCGTGCTGGTCGAGCAGCGCGTCGAGAAGCTCATGGAGCGCCACAGCCTGGACCTGACGGCGTTCGACGGCAAGCCGGGCGAGCTGGAGGCGCGGTTGGTCCGCACCGAGCTGCCTGCCGAGACGGTCGCGACGCTGGCGGAGCTGCGCCGCGACGTCGAAACGCTGTACGGCCGGCTGCGCGATTCCGCCACGCGCATCGATCCGACCCTGGAGCGGACCGTCGACTCGGCGCGCAACGCCGCGCTCGCCGGTACGCAAACGATCGAGAAGAAGCTGGTAGCGAGCCTCAAGCGGCTCGAGGGCGACACGCTGGTGAGGCAGATCACGCGCGCGCGGGCAGCGGTGTACCCGCAGGGCGAGCCGCAGGAGCGCGTGTTCACGCTCGCGTCGTTTCTGATCCGCTATGGCGGCGAACTGGTGGACGCGCTCGAGCGAGAGGTGGCGCGCTGGGCGGGCCTCACCTAGAATGCTCTCATGTGGATTCTCGTGCTCGTGCTGCTCGTCGCCCTGATGATTCCCATCACCGCGATCCTGCTGGATTCGCCGCTGGGCCGTTCCATGGCGCGGCGGCTCGAGGGGCAGGGAGACGGGAGCGGCGAGGGCAAGGGAGGCGGCGCGCGCCAGCTGGAGCGCCGGATGGAAGCACTGGAAACCGATCTGGAGGAGCTGAACCGCTCGGTCGCCGGCATCCGTGAGGAGCTGCAATTCGTCCAGCGTCTGCTCGAAGATCCCACCAGGAAGAAACGCCCGTCCTGACGGTGCCTGACCGCGGCGGGAGCGGAGCCGGCGGCGGTGCGCGCCACGCGGCGCAGGTGGCCGCCGGAATCTTTCTGACACGCGTCCTGGGGTACGTGCGCGAGCGCGTATTCGCGCACTACTTCGGCAACGACACGCTTCCGGCCGACGCCTTTCGCGCCGCGCTGCGCATCCCCAATTCGGTCCGCAACCTGCTCGGCGAAGGGACGCTGCTCGCGTCCTTCATTCCCGTTTATGCGACGCTCAACGAGCGGCCGGACAAGGGGCCGGCGCGCGCCCTCGCCGGCGCCGTTCTGGGCCTGCTGTTGCTCGCGTCCGGTGCGCTCGCGCTGCCGGGCATCGCCCTCGCCCCCGCGATCACCACATTGATCGCCAAGGGGTTCGACGAGCCGCGCCGCCAGCTGACCATCACCCTCGTCCGCATCCTGTTCCCGATGACCGGCCTGATGGTCATCTCGGCGTGGTGCCTCGGGATCCTGAACACGCACCGGCGCTTTTTCCTCCCCTATGCCGCGCCGGCCCTGTGGAACGTCGCAGGGATTGTCGCGATGGTCGCCGCGGGGACCTGGTTCGCGAACCGCGCGCTCCCGATCGAAGCGCAGCTGCACCGCCTCTCGCTGGCGTTGGCCTGGGGCACGGTGGCGGGCAGCCTGCTGCAGATCGCCGTGCAGCTCCCCACCTGCTGGCGGCTGCTCCAGGGCATCCCGTTGCGATTCTCCACCGCTCCCGAGGGCGTGCGCAGCGTCATTGTCGCGTGGCTGCCCCTGCTGCTCGGCGCGGGCGTGGTCCAGGTCTCGGGCCTGATCGACACGTTTTTAGGCTCGTTCACGGGGCCAGGCGGCGTGTCGGCACTGGGATACGCCCAGCTGATTCAGCAGCTGCCGATCAGCCTGTTCGGGGTCTCGGTCACGGCGGTGTCGCTGCCAGAGCTGTCGCGTGAGGCCGCGGGAGCGGTTGGGGGAACCGGCGGGGGGGGGACAACCCCGAACGATCAGCTGCGCACCCGCATCGCCGTGGGGTTCCGCCGCATCGTGTTCTTCGTCGTGCCGTCGGCGATCGCGTGTATCGTGTTGAGTCGCGAAATCGTGGCCGCCCTCTACCAGACCGGCCGGTTCACGGCGGACGCGACGACGCTGGTGGCGAGCGTCGTGGTGGCGTACGGACTGGGCCTCGTGTCACAGGCGACCGTGAAGCTGTTCGCATCGGGTTTCTACGCCATGCGCGATACCCAGACGCCGGTGAAGATCGCCGCGTCGTGCCTGGTGATTTCCACCGGCCTGGCGTGGCTGCTCATGCGCTGGCTGGGCGCCCCCGGTATTGCGCTCGGGTCGTCCATCGGCGCCACGGTCAGCACTACCCTGCATCTCCGTGACCTGAGCGGACGCGTCGGGAGCGTGCTGCGCGGCGCCGACTGGCGGGCGTTCGGGATGACGTTCGTGGCGGGTGCGGTGGCGGCAGGAGGAGCGTTCGGTGCCGCGCGCCTCGTCCCCGGGCTCGCGCCTGTCCCGCGCGGGGCTCTCGTGCTGAGTATCTTTGGGATCGTCTACGCGGCGTCGACGCTCGCGCTCAAGCACCCCGACGCCCTCCGAACATGGCGATCCCTGACCACCTGGCGCGCAAACTAGACGCGCTTCCCGACAAACCGGGCGTATACCTCTGGAAGAACGCCGCCGGCGAGATCCTGTACGTCGGCAAGGCGAAGAGCCTGCGCTCCCGCGTGCCGAGCTATTTCGGCCCCGACGCCGGCAGCACCCCCGAGCGGGCAGCCCTGGTGAGTCAGCTGGCGGACGTGGACACGATCATCGTGCCCAGCGAGGCGCAGGCGCTGCTGCTCGAGAACAACCTCATTAAGGAGCACCAGCCCCGGTTCAACATCCGCCTCACCGACGACAAGAGCTATCCCCGGATCGCCGTGACGCTGGGCGAGCCGTTCCCCCGTGTGCTGGTGACGCGCCGGGTGACGCTTCCCGGCGCGCGCTACTTCGGTCCCTACACCGACGTCGCCACGCTGCGCCAGACGCTGCACATCGTGCGTCGCATCTTCACGGTGCGCTCGTGCAACTGGGATCTGCCGCGTGAAGCGCCCGACCGGCCGTGCCTCGACTATCACATCGAGCGGTGCCGGGCGCCGTGCGTGAGCTATCAGACCGAGGCCGACTACCGGCGCATGATCGACGATGTGGTGGTGTTCCTGGAGGGCAAGACCGTCGACGTGCGGCTGCGGCTGCGCGAGCGGATGCAGCAGTCGTCGGAGCAGCTCGATTTCGAGCGCGCCGCGCAGTTGCGCGACGCGCTGAAATGGCTCGACCAGCTCGAGCAGCCGCAGGCCGTCGAGCTGGTCGGGGGCGGCGATGCGGATGCCGTGGGGCTCGCCCGGGACGGTGACGATGTGTGCGGCGTCGTGCTGCGGGTGCGCGCGGGGAAGCTCATCGCACGTGACCACTGGTTCCTTGAAAATACCCAACAGGAGACCGAGAGCGCGATCCTCGCTGCTTTCCTGGTGCGCTGCTATCTGCCGCTCGAGGTGCGTGCCCGGCACGTACTGCTGCCATTTCACCCTGACGACCTGGGGTCGCTCGCCGAGCTGGCGCCCGCGGTGGATTGGCACGTGCCGCAGCGGGGCAGCGATGCCAAGCTCGCGCAGCTCGCCGACCAGAACGCGCGGTACCTGCTCGACGGGCTGAAGATCGAGAGCTTCGACATCGATGAGCGCGCGGCCGACCCCGTGTTCGCCCTGGGGCGCGATTTGGGGCTCGCGGCCGTGCCGCGCTCGTTCGTGTGCATCGATATCTCGACCAATCAGGGCCGCGACACGGTCGGCTCGCTGGTGTGGTTCGAGGCGGGCCGCCCCCGCAAGGCCGAGTACCGGCGCTTCAAGATCACGGGTGCACCGCAGGACGATTTCGCGGCGGTGCACGAGGTGGTCACCCGCTACCTCACGCGCCGGGTCGCCGAGCAGAAGCCGCTCCCGGATCTCGTGGTGATCGACGGCGGGAAGGGCCAGCTGGGTGCCGCGCTCGACGCCGCCCGGACGTTGCATCTGGAGCGATTGCCGATCGTCAGCCTCGCCAAGCGTGAAGAGGAAATCTTCCAGCCGGGACGCGCGGAGCCGCTGCGCCTGTCGCGCCGCAGCCCGTCGCTCAAGCTGCTGCAGCGCGCCCGGGACGAGGCGCACCGGTTTGCGGTGACCTACAGTCGCAAGCGGCGCTCCAAGCGGACCATCACCTCCGAGCTGCTCCAGATTCCGGGGATCGGTCCCGGCCGCCGCCGGGTGCTGCTCGAGCGCTTCGGGTCGCTGGCGGGCGTGAAGACGGCGACGCCCGCGGAGATCGCCTCGCTCCGCGGGTTCTCGACGCGCCTCGCCGAGCGCATCCTCGACCGGCTGAATACCCGTGTCTGACTCCTTCGGCTGGTCGCTCGAATGTTCGGCGTGCCATCGCCCGCGCAGCGCCGAGGGCCTGGTGGGCGTGTGCGAGTGCGGCCAGCCGTTTCTGGTGCGGTATCACGCGGCGCCGCCCCCGCACATGAAGTCGTTGCTCAGCGAGCGCGGGTGGACGATGTGGCGGTATCGTGAGTGGCTGCCCCTCACCGACGGCGAGGCGCCGCTGACGCTGGGAGAGGGAGGTACGCCGCTACTTGCCGTCCCGCGTCTGGCTGCGAAGTACGGACTGCCCCGCTTGCGGGTGAAAGACGAGGGTGTCAACCCCACCGGGTCGTTCAAGGCGCGCGGGCTCGCCGCTGCCGTGACGCGCGCGGCGCGCGCTGGCGCCACGGCGTTCGTGGTCCCCACCGCCGGCAACGCCGGCGTGGCGCTCGCCGCCTACGCGGCGCGTGCTGGCGTGCCCGCCCGGGTGTACGCGCCCGCGGGCACGCCCGCGACCATTCTCTCGCAGATCCGGAGCTACGGCGCGGACCTGGTCCTGATCGAAGGGCATATCGGCGACTGCGGCGCGGCCGCCCGCGCGTACGCCGCGGAGACGGGCGCGGTGGACGTCTCCACGCTGCGCGAGCCCTATCGCATCGAGGGGAAGAAGACCCTCGGCCTCGAGCTGGCGGAGCAACTGGGCTGGTTGCTCCCCGACGTGCTCGTCTATCCCACGGGGGGCGGCACCGGCCTGATCGGCATGTGGAAGGCCTTCGACGAGCTCGTTCGCGCCGGGTGGGTGCATGGCGGCCAGCCGCGCTTCTACAGCGTTCAGGCCGACGGGTGCGCGCCGGTCGTGCAGGCATTCGAGCAGGGAGCGGAGCGGTGCGCGCCCTGGCCCGAGCCGCGCACGATCGCGGCGGGGCTGCGCGTGCCCGGTCCGCTGGGCGATCGGCTCATGTTGCGCGCGCTGCGGGAGAGTGGGGGTGGCGCGGTGGCCGTGAATGACACGCAGCTCGCTGCAGCGGCGCGAGACCTCCAAGAGCTCGAGGGCATCGATGCCTGTCCCGAGGGCGGCGCGGCGCTGGCGGGAGCACTGGCGCTGGCGGCCCAAGGCCTGATCCAGCCGAGCGAGCAGGTAGTGGTATTCAACACCGGTGCCGGGTGGCTGTACCGATCCTAACCCGTTAATTTTCAGACGTTTCGGACGCTATGCGACTCGCGATTCTCGATCCCGCCGCCGGCATTTCGGGCGACATGACCCTGGGAGCCCTGTTGTCTCTCGGCGTGCCGCAGGCATGGCTCGAGGGTCTGCCGGGCCGATTGGGATTGGCGGGCGTCCGTGTCACGGTTCGCGACGTCGTACGGTGCGGCGTGGTGTGCAAGCAGATCGAGTTCGCCATTCCGGAGCAGCCGCATGGGCGGCACGTGGGTGAGCTGGTCGCATTGGTCGAGCGAGCGCCGCTGTCGGCGTGGGTGAAGGAGCGCGCCGTCCGGGCGTTCCGACTGGTGGGTGAAGCCGAGGGCCGGGTCCACAACGTCGCGCCCGAAAAGGTGCACTTGCACGAGGTCGGGGCCGTCGACGCGGTGCTCGACATCGTCGGCGCGATCGAAGGGTTCGAGCAGCTCGGAGTGGACGCGGTATTCAGCTGGCCGGTCGCGGTCGGCAGGGGTTGGGTAGAAGCGGCGCATGGAAACCTGCCCGTACCGGCGCCCGCCACGGCGATCCTGCTCGAAGGGGTCGACGTGGCTGCCGCCGGTCCCGTTGAGGGAGAGGCGACCACACCCACGGGGGCGGCGCTGGTCCGGGTTCTGGCGCACGGCAGACCACCGCCACAGTGGCGCCTGTTGCGGAGCGGATGGGGAGCGGGTCAGAGAAATCCCGCTGGTTACCCCAACGCCCTGCGCATTCTGGTCGCCGAGGCGGCGGCGGAAGCGGGCCGGGTGACGCTCGTGGCGAGCGATCTGGATGATATGAGCCCGGAATATGTCGAGCCGTTGCGCCAGGCCCTGATGGCCGCTGGAGCTTTGGACGTGCAGACCTGGCCCGTGCAGATGAAAAAGGGGCGCTCCGGATTTCGTGTCGAGGTGATGGCGCCCGAAGACGCGGGCGACGCGGTGACGGCGGCGCTGTTTCGGCACAGCACGACCGCCGGGGTGCGTCGCTGGAGTGCGGAGCGGGCGACCCTGGACCGCCGGCACGTGACGGTCGCCCTGGGCCCGGAGGTGTCGGTGCGGGTGAAGGTGCTGGAGCACCCGGGCGCCGATGGCGTGCGCGTCAAACCGGAGTATGACGATGTTCTCGCGGCCGCCCGCGTGCTGGGCCGGCCGCCGTTGGAGGTCGCCCGGCTCGCCCAGCGCGACGCCGAGGCGCTCGTCGCCAAATCCAAGGAGTGAGCATGACCTTCCGGCCGTCGTTCGGCATTCCCGTTTGCACACTGGTCGCCCTACTCGTGCCCACGCTCACGCAGGCTCAACAGCCGTGGCTCCCCGCCGCGTGCGACATCAAGCCGGGCAACCAGCTCGTCAACAGCGGGATGCAGTCCCTCAGGAGTGCCTGGGGCACGAAATTCTCGGATCAGCGCACCAAGGACTTGAAGGACGCGGAGAAATCCCTGACGCAGGCTGTGACCACCGGCAATCAGGAGAAGAACGCCGCCGCCTGGTATTACTTCGGGCGCTACTACATGATGACAGACGACTACGCCGGGATCGATTCGGCGTTCGCGAAGGCCCAGGCACTCGCGCCCACCTGCAAGGACGACATCGCCTTGTATCGCCGCCAGGCGTGGGTGCCCGTGTTCAACGCCGGCGTGCAGGCGTGGCAGTCGGGCAACACCGATTCGGCGATCGCCAGCTTCCGGCGCGCGAATCAGATCTACAACACGGAGCCGATGGGGTTCATCTACATCGCGAACCTGTTTGTCGGCGCGGACCAGCCGGACTCGGCGGCAAAGTACTTCCGTCTCGCCGTCCCGGCGGCGTCCGATCCCAAATACGCGAGGGACCGGCGCGACGCCCTGTTCAACGTCGCGCGTGTCTATCATTCAGCCAAACGGTGGGACGAGGCGGCGGCTGCCTACCACGAGTACCTCGCGGCCTATCCCAACGACGTGGGAGGCATGGCGAGCCTCGCCACCCTGTACATGCGGGCCGGCAAGAACGATTCGGCGATGGCCCTGTACAAGACCGTCGTAGACCACGCCGATTCGGCGAGCGCCGAGGAGCTGTTCAGCGCAGCCTCAGGAATCCTGGGCGGCGTCCCGCAGACGCCCGACACCGCCGAGATGGATACCAATTGCTCGAAGGCGGCGAAACGGAAGACCCCGGCGCTCACAGCCCGCCAGATTTCCGCCCGCTGCCGGCCCGCGGCGGTGGACACGATGAGCAAGTTTCACGCGGTGGCGGATCCGCAATACAAATTGTCGGTCCAGATGTACGAGGCCGGCCTCGCCAAGAACCCGTACCAGCGCGATGCCCTGTACAATCTCGCGGGTATTTCCTACATGATCGGCGACACCGGCAAGGTGCTGCCGCTGGCGCAACGGCTCTACGCCGTGGACCCGATGAACCGGCTGACCCTCGCCAAGATCGCCGGCGGCTGGCAGCTCCTGGGCAAGAAGGACTCCGTTCTGCATTACCTGCAGGTGGCCGACTCGCTGCCGGTGGAGATCAGCGTCTCGAATTTCACCACGAACGACAAGGGCGCCGAGCTCGACGGGCTCGCGACCAACCTCAAGACGACGAAATCGGATTCGCTCAAGGTCACCTTCGAGTTTCTCGATGGAAAGGGAAGTGTCCTCGCCACACAGCCTGAAGTACTGCCGGCGCTCGACCCGAACGCGAACCAGCAGTTCAAGGTGACGGCCTCGCAGCCGGGGATCGTGGCCTGGCGATACAAACGCTCGTGAGCCGCGCTTAGCGCTGATCCGTCACGGTCACCGTGCGATTCAGCCGGAGGTCGGCCGACGAGGCGCCGACCTCCACCACCACGGGCCCGTTTTCCACGGCCCAGCGGTGGGCGCCCGCATCCCAGTAGCGGAGCGCGGACGCCGCCAGCGGAAACGTTACGGTGCGCGTCTCACCAGGCCCGAGCGGTACTCGCCGGAAGCCACGCAGGTCCCGCTTGGGGCGCGCGACAGCGGACGCCGGAAACCGCACGTACAGCTGCACCACTTCGTCCCCCGCGCGGCCGCCCGTGTTCGTGACGTCCACCGACACAGAGAGGGCATCCGCGCCCCGGAGAGTGTCGCTGCTGAGCCGAAGGTGATCATAGCGGAAGGTCGTGTAGCTCAAGCCAAACCCGAACGGATACAGCGGCCGACCCCCGAAGAAGCGGTACGTCCGCCCGGCCATGCGATAGTCGTCGAATGCCGGCAGGTCGGCGACGTCGCGATAGAACGTGACCGGCAGGCGGCCCCCGGGATTGTAGGTGCCGAACAAGACGTCGGCGATCGCCGTACCTCCCGCCTGGCCGGGATACCACGCCTCGAGGATCGCCGGCACGTGCACCTGGGCCCAAGTCACCGCCACGGCGCTGCCGCTCAGGAGGACGAGGACGGTGGGCTTCCCCAGGCCGGCGATGCGCTCCAGCAGGTGCTCCTGCGGCGCGGGAAGGTCGAGCCGCGTGCGGTCCCCGCTCGCGAACCCGGGGATCTTCACGGACATCTCTTCTCCCTCCAGCCGGGCGGTCAGGCCGAGGCAGAGGACGACGGCGTCCGCCTGCCGGGCAACGTCGGCCGCCTCCGCTTCCAGGGCTGCGGCATGGGCATCATCTGTGAGATCTGAGCCGAGCGCGTAGAGCACGCGCGTGTGTCCCCCGACCGCTTCGCGGATGCCGTGCAGCGGGGTGATCGAGTCCGAGGGACTGCCATTGTAATTACCGAGCAGCATGGCCGGCTGGTCGGCGTTCGGTCCAATCACGGCGATCGTCCCCAGGTCGCGCCGCAGCGGGAGCACGTGGTTCGCATTCTTGAGCAGCACGATTGATTCACGCGCTGCCTGAAGCGCCAGCGCGCGGTGGGACGGCTGGTCGAGCACGCTGATCGGGATCCTCGCCCAGCGCACCGAATCGGGCGGATCGAACATGCCGAGCCGGAACCGCGCGACGAACAATCGCGTGACGGCGCTGTCGATGGCTGCTTCGCTGATCAATCCCTGGTGCACCGCCTCCACGAGGTTGGTGTAGGTCCGGCCGCACTCCAGATCGGTTCCCGTGTGAACGCCCAGGGCCGCCGCGGCGGCGGCGGTCGCAACGACGTGATGGCGCTGGTAGATATCGTCGATGGCGCCGCAATCGGACACCACGTAGCCGGGGAATCGCCACTCGCTCCGCAGAATGTCTTTCAGGAGGAGCGCGCTGCCGCAGGCCGGGGATCCGAACACTCGGTTGTACGCGCACATGAGCGAGTAGGCACCACCCTCGCGGATGCCGGCTTCGAAGTGAGGGAGATAGCTCTCACGCAGGTCTCGTTCGGGCACCACGGCGTCGAACGTGTGGCGCAGCGGCTCGGGGCCGGAGTGCACGGCGAAGTGCTTCACCGTGGCGATCGTCTTCAAGTAGCGGGGATCGTCGCCCTGCAGGCCCCGGATGAACTGCACGGCCAGGCGGCCGGTGAGGAAGGGGTCTTCGCCATAGGTCTCCTGGCCGCGGCCCCAGCGGGGGTCGCGGAACAGGTTGATGTTGGGGGACCACACCGTCAGGCCCTGGTAGCGCTGGTGCTCGCCGCGCCGCAGGTACTCCTCGTGCTTCGCGCGGAATTCGTCGGAGATGACGGTCGCCATGCGGAACACGAGGCTGTCGTCCCATGTCGCGGCGAAGCCGATCGCCTGCGGGAACGACGTCGCGAGGCCGGAGCGGGCGACGCCATGCAGGCCCTCGTTCCACCAGTTGTACTCCGGGATGCCCAGGCGTTCGATCGCCGGCGCCGCGTCCATCATCTGGGAGACTTTTTCTTCGAGAGTCATGCGCGCGACCAGGTCCGCGGCGCGCCGCTCGAATGGCAGGGACAGGTCCTGCCAGGCCGGAGTTTGCGCCGCGGCCGCGCGCCCCAGCACCCCCGTTACCAGGACGACTAGTGATGCACGCATCGGGACTATCCTTTCCATCGAGCCGCGGGCAACTTGTGCGCGAGTGTCAGGAACGGCAATCCCTGTACCTTCAAGCGAGGGCTGCATGAAGGACGACTACACGCCGCGCGCCGAGCATCACTTCACCTTCGGGCTCTGGACCGTGGGGAACGTCGGGCGAGACCCGTTCGGGGAGCCCGTACGGCCGGTGCTGGACCCGTGCCGGGCGGTCGAGCGGCTGGCGGAGCTCGGGGCTTACGGTGTCAACCTGCACGACAACGATCTCGTCCCGGCCGGCGCAACGGCGAGTGAGCGCGACCGCATCGTGAAGCAGTTCCAGGCGGCGCTCAAGGCGAGCGGGATGAAGGTCCCGATGGCGACGACCAACCTGTTCTCCGATGCCGTGTTCCGGGACGGTGCGTTCACCAGCAGCGACGCCCGCGTGCGCCGCTACGCGGTCCGAAAAACCATGGCCGCCATCGATCTGGCGGTCGAGCTGGGCGCGACCACCTACGTGATGTGGGGCGGGCGCGAAGGCGTGGAAACCAACGCGGCCAAGGACTCCCGCACGGCGTTGGGCTGGTATCGCGAGGCGGTCAACTTCCTGTGCGACTACGTCCGTGCGCAACACTACGACCTGCGGTTCGCCCTCGAGGCCAAGCCGAACGAGCCACGCGGTGACATGTTCCTGCCCACGACAGGGCACATGCTCGCGTTCATCGCGACGCTGGAGCACCCCGAGATGGTGGGTGTGAATCCCGAGGTCGCCCACGAGCGGATGGCCGGGCTCGACTTCTCGCACGGCGTGGCGCAGGCGCTCGACGCCGGCAAGCTGTTTCACATCGACTTGAACGATCAGAAGCCCGGCCGCTTCGATCAGGACCTGCGGTTCGGGAGCGACGACCCCAAAGGCGCGTTCTTCCTGGTCAAGCTGCTGGAAGACGCGCGCTGGCCCGGCATGCGCCACTTCGACAGTCACGCCTACCGGACAGAGGATGACGCTGGCGTGTGGGCTTTCGCGGCGGGGAGCATGCGCACCTATCTCATCCTGAAGGCAAAGGTGGAGCACTTCAACCGCGATTCCGAGATCCAGCAGCTGCTCGGCGAGCTGCGCTCGCGGGGCGGAGAAGGGGAGCAACTGAGGTTCAGCGCGGATCGGGCCAGCGCCCTGCAGCAGGAGTCGATCGACCTCGCGGCCCTGCGGGCGCGGGGGTACGCCTACGAACGCCTCGATCAGCTGACCTTGGAGCTACTGCTGGGCGTGCGGTGAGTTCGCGCGAGCTGTTCCTCGGCCTCGACGTGGGGACGAGCGGCGTGAAGGCGCTGCTCGTCGATGCCGCGGGCGATCTGGTCGCCTCGGCCACGACGCCGCTCACGCTGCGAACCCCACACCCGGGCTGGGCCGAACAGGACCCCGAGAGCTGGTGGGAGGCGTGCCTCGCGGCGACGCGGCAGGTACTGGAGCCCGCAACGCGCGTCGCCGCCGTGGGGATCTCGGGACAGATGCATTCGTCGGTATTCCTGGACCGGAACGGCGTCGTCACCCATCCCGCCCTGCTGTGGTGCGACGGTCGGACTACCCTTGAGTGCCGGGAGATCACCGAGCGGGCCGGGGGCGAAGCGCGCTTGCGCGACTGGGTCTCGAACCCGGCACTCGAGGGATTCACGTTGCCGAAGGTGCTCTGGCTGCGACGCCACGCACCGGCGGCTTTCGCGCGGACGGCCGCCGTGCTGCTCCCGAAAGACTTCGTGCGCCTGCGTCTGACGGGCACGCTCGCCACCGAGCCCTCCGATGCCTCGGGCACGCTGATGTACGATCCCGCTCATCGGCGCTGGAGTCGCGAGATCATGGACGCCGTGGGGTTACCGGTCTCGCTGCTCCCCGATGTCGGTGAGTCAGCCGAGGTGCTCGGCCGTGTCACGCCTCACGGTGCGGCGCTCAGCGGCATCGCGGCGGGGACCCCGGTGGTGGGCGGGGGAGCGGACAATGCGTGCGGAGCGGCGGGTGTCGGCGCGATCGCGCCCGGCGACGCGGTCACGAGCTGGGGAACGTCCGGCACGCTGCTCACTCCGACTGCGCAGCCGTTCGTCGACCCCGGTCTGCGCGCCCACACCTTCTGCCACGTCGGCCCGGGCATCTGGTACCTGATGGGCGTCGTGCTCTCGGCGGGCGGCGCGTTCGCGTGGTACCGCGACCGGTTTGCCCGCGACCTGGCCGATCGCGACGACGGCGACGAACGCCTGACCAACGAAGCCGCAGGCGTCCCCGCAGGAGCAGCGGGTGCGACATTCCTCCCGTACCTCCAGGGCGAGCGCACGCCGCATCGGGACGCGACTCTGCGAGGGGCGTTCCTCGGTCTCAGCCTGGCCCACTCGCGGGCGCACCTCACGCGAGCCGTGCTCGAGGGCGTGGCGTTCGCGCTGAGGGATTCGCTGTCCATTCTGGAACAATTGGGGTTGTCGCCCGAGTCGCTGCTGTTCACGGGGGGAGGCGCGCGCAGCCCGTTCGTCCGGCAGCTGCTGGCGGACGTCTTCGGTCTTCCCGTGACCACGGTGAACCGCGAGGAGGGGCCCGCGTACGGCGCGGCGCTCCTGGCCGCAGTCGGGGCGGGGGCGTTTTCCAGCCTCGCAGACGCGGCCCGCCGCACGCTCGTGCGGGCGCCGCTGCTCGCGCCCGATCCGGCCGCCCACGCCGAGTACCAGCGCCTGTACGCGCGGTTTCGCGGGAGTCTCGCCGCGGGGCGTCCCGTGGCGGGCCAGCCGCATTGAAGGGCTGCGGAACGGTGCAACAGCAGCCCCATTGTTGTGCTTGGGGTGGGGCGGTCAGGCCGGTTAGAGCAGGGCCTTCGCGGACCGGCACACCTATTGCTTCTGGGAATGCCGGCCGCGCAGTACCGGCGTGGGCTGGATGCCGCTAAGTTTTGATGCGGTTGGAGAATGTTCCGGCTCGCTGTCACCGATCGTGCGGTAAGTCACGCGGGCGTAATTCAGGGGTAGAATGCCAGCTTCCCAAGCTGGACGTCACGGGTTCGAATCCCGTCGCCCGCTCTGAGCCTTATGATGCCTGCCACCCCTCCCTCCCGAGACGTCGAAACCACGCGGCGAACTGTCCGAGTCCTGGCGCTCACGCTGCTCGTGGCGGCCTGCAGTAGAGCGGCGAACTCGGCTTCGCCCGCGCCGGAGGCGCCGACCACGGTCAAAGTGGTGAACAACGACGTTGCCGACATGAGCGTTTTCGTGTTGAGCAGCGGCCAACAGATCCGACTGGGAATCGTCATGGGCGGGCACACCGAGGTGTTTACCATCCCCGCCGCGATCGTCCACTTCTCGACGCAACTGCAATTTGAGATGCGACCGATCACGACCGGAGGTCGTTCGCGTACCCAGACGACTACGGTAAGTCCGGGAGAGCAGGTCAGACTGATGATTCTGCCGTGAAGCCGTGCGGTGCTCCCACGCAACATTGTCGTAGTAAACTGGTGACGAATAGGGGGGCTTGAGATCGGCCCTCGGGGACAGCACGCTCCTTGTGCAGCGTCGGCCTCCGCCCGAGCACTGGCTCGCGTGCCATACCTACCTGTACGCTGCCGTCGCCCGCGCCGCCACGGTGCACGGCGCGGGGTGGTGACCGCACGGTTGCCGGCGCTCGCGCTCAGCACGCTCGTGACGTGTGGGCGCGTGACGCCGGTCGAGCCATCTCCCGGCCCGCCGCCGGGCCAGGGACGCACGACGGGGCCGACCGTGCAGGTGTGGCTCACGACGGCCAGCGGATCCAAGCTGTTGTCGCGCGACGCTGACGTCCGATTCGACTCCAGCGCGCCACCGTCGACGCTCATCAGGATCGCGGTCGACGAGGCACCGAGCTACCAGGCGATGGTGGGTTTCGGAGCCGCCATCACCGACGCGTCAGCGTGGTTGCTCGAGAACCGCATGACCGCGGCGCAGCGCGAGGCGCTGCTCACGGACCTGTTCGGCCGCTATCCCGGCATCGGCCTGAGCTTCACCCGTCTCACGATGGGCGCGTCGGATTTCTCGCTGCATCAGTACAGCTACGACGACATGCCCACCGGGCAGACCGATTCGGCCCTAGCGCATTTCTCCATCGATTCCAATCGTGCCTATGTGTTGCCCGTAGTGCAGCGTGCCCTCGCTATCAATCCGCAGCTCACCATCATGGCGACGCCCTGGAGCCCGCCCGGGTGGATGAAGACCACGGGGAGTCTGATTCAAGGCACGCCTCGCCCCGAAGCGTACGGCCCATTGGCGGACTACTTCCGTCGCTACATTGCTGCATACGCGGCGCAACGCGTCCCGATCGCCGCGATCACGGTCCAGAACGAACCCAACTATGAGCCGGCCGACTACCCGGGCATGAGCTTCCCTGCGCCGGCTCGCGCCCGGTTCATCGGGCAGTATCTCGGCCCGCTCTTGGCGGGCAGCGGCATACACACGCTGATCCTCGAATGGGATCACAACTGGGACACTCCGCAGTCCCCGCTGCAGGTGCTCAGCGACTCCGTAGCGCCTCGCTACATCGCGGGCGTGGCCTGGCACTGCTATGCCGGCGATGTCTCCGCCCAGACCACGGTGCACGACGCCCATCCGGACAAGGACACCTATTTCACGGAGTGTTCAGGGGGCGAGTGGAGCCCCAATTTCGCGGACAACCTCAAGTGGTTCGTGCAGACGCTGATCATCAGCGCGACCCGCGGCTGGGCCCGGGGCGTGATCCTCTGGAACCTGGCCCTCGATGAGCACTACGGCCCGCACACCGGAGGCTGCGGCAACTGCCGGGGCGTGGTCACCATCGATTCCGTGTCGGGCACCGTGACGCGCAACGTCGAGTATTACGCGCTCGGTCATGCCAGCATGTTCGTGCGTCCCGGAGCGCGGCGCGTCGCTTCGACGTCGGATGTGGACGGGCTCGCGAGTGTGGCATTCCGGAATGCGGATGACGGATCCAAAGCATTGATCCTGGTGAACAGCAATAGCCAGGACCGGAGTTTCGCCGTGACGTGGGCGGGTCGGTCGTTCCGATACACCCTTCCAGCAGGCGCCGTCGTCACGTTTGTCTGGAGTTGACGGCGGGCCCCCTCAGTCCGCGATGCCGCAGGATCAGCGGCTGGCGTTGCCGAGTCTCCTAAGCCATATTTTCTGACTGTCGGAAGTACTGGCCCGCGTTGAGGTTGCGACGTCGGCCTTCACAAAGTCCTTGAAGGTCAGGTGGCTCGCGGATGATTCGCGTCCAGTCGGTGGCGCCCGACTCGCTCGGCGCCGAGCTCGGCTTGCTCCCCGGAACGGAGCTCCTGACCGTCAACGGCCGGGCGCTGGAGGACTTCCTCGACTGGGAGTTCTTGACCGCTGACGAGTGTTTCGTGCTGGTCGCCCGCCTGCCGGGCGGGGAAGAGGTGGAGTATGACGTTGAGCGCCCCGAGGGACTGGCGATGGGGGTGACGCTCGAGCCCCCGCGGATCCGGCGGTGTGGGAATCACTGTGATTTCTGCTTCGTGGACGGTAACCCCGCCGGCCTGCGGTCGCCGCTCTACATCCGCGATGACGATTACCGTCTGTCGTTCCGCTACGGCAATTTCGCGACGCTGACCAACCTGAAGCCATGGGACGTGGCGCGGATCGTCGAGTACCGGCTGTCGCCCCTGTACGTGTCGGTGCACGCCACCGAGCCCACGATCCGCCGCTGGCTGCTGCGCAACCCTGACGCGCCCGAGATCGTCCCCCAGCTGCGCTGGTTCGCCGAGCGGGGCATCGCGTTCCACACCCAGGTCGTGCTGGTTCCGGGCGTGAACGACGGCCCCGAGCTCGAGCACACGCTCGGTGACCCGTACGACGTGGGACGCGCGGTGCTCTCTGTCTCGGTCGTGCCCGTGGCCCTCACCGAGTTCTCGAAGCGCGCGCTCGTGCGCGAGCCCACTCCCGCCGAGTGCCGCGCGGCGCTCGGCTCGGTCGATCGCATGGCGGCCCGCGCCGTCGCTGAGCGGGGAGCACCGTGGTGCTTCGGGGCGGACGATCTTTATCTGCAGGCGGGGCAGGAGCTGCCTGCAGCCGCCTGGTACGGTGACTTCGAGCAGCGCGAGAATGGCGTGGGTGCCGTGCGCTTCCTGCAGACGCGCATTGCAGCGGCGCTCGATCGGCTGCCTGATCTCACCGGCAAACGGATCGGGGTGGTGACCGGCAGGGCGATGGGCCCGCTCATGCCGCAAGTGCTGTCCGAGGCGGCCACCGCCACTCGTGCCCGGTTCGAGCTGGTCGTCGTCGAGAACACGCTGTTCGGACCGTCCGTGACCACGGCGGGCCTCCTGCCCGGGGCCGCGATCGAGGCGGCGCTCAAGGACCGGGAGGATCTCGACTACGCGCTGCTCCCGGCCGAGGCGGTCAACGACGACCTGGTGTTCATGGACGACATCGCAGCTCACGCGCTCGCCGCCCGGCTGCCGATGCCGATCCGGCTGTCGTACGATTTCGCCGACGCGTTGGTGAATGAGGCGGTGCCGGCATGACCGGCACACCGACGGTGGCGATCATCGGTCGCCCCAACGTGGGGAAGTCGACCCTGTTCAACCGTCTGATCGGGCGACGGCAGGCCATCGTGGACGACCGCCCCGGCGTGACGCGCGACCGGAACTTCGCGGCCGCCGACTGGAACGGGCGCCGCTTCTGGCTGGTGGACACCGGGGGGATGGTTCCCAGCGCCAGCGATCCCCTGGACCGGGCCGTGCGCACGCAGGTGGAGACCGCTGTCGCCGAGTGCGACGTCGTGTTGTTCGTGGTGGATGTCGAAGCCGGCGTCCACCCTGCCGACCTGGAGATCGCGACGTACCTGCGCAAGGCCCATCGGCCCGTGATCCTCGTCGCGAACAAGGCGGACCGGCTCCCCGACGAGGCGCGTCACCTCGCCTTCTACGAGCTGGGGCTGGGCGACCCGTTTCCCGTTTCGGCAGCCGTGGGGAAGAGCTCCGGGGACCTGCTCGATCGCGTCGTCGAGGTGCTCGATGCCCCAGGGTCGCGCCCACGGTCACTGACTGACGGGGAGCACGAGGCCGGCGCGATCCATGTGGCCATCGTAGGCCGGCCCAACGTCGGCAAGTCGAGCCTGGTCAACCGGCTGCTGGGCGAGGAGCGCCTGGTCGTGGCGGCGGAGCCAGGGACGACGCGCGACGCCATCGATACGCGGCTCCACTGGCACGACCGCACGCTCGTGTTCATCGACACGGCCGGGTTGCGCCGCCGCAGTAAGGTCGATGACGACATCGAGTTCTACGCCACGTTGCGCACGGCGCGCGCGGTCGAGCGCGCGGAGGTGTGCGTCCTCGTCGTCGATGCGTCGATCGGCGTGCACGTGCAGGACTTGAAGATCGCCAATCAGGCGTGGGAGCAGGGGACAGGGCTGATCATTGCGGTGAACAAGTGGGACCTGATCGAGGAAAAGGATTCGAACACCGCCGTGCGCGGTGAACGCGAGCTGAAAGAGCGGGCGCCGTTCCTCGAGTTCATTCCGTTCCTGTACGTCTCCGCCAAGACCGGACAGCGGGTGCCCAAACTCCTGGAACTGATCGTGCAGGTGGCCGCGGAGCGTGAGAAGCGTGTGCCGACGGCCGAGGTCAACCGCGTGCTCGAGTCCCTGGTCGACCGCCAGCAGCCTCCGCAGCCAGTGGGAGAGTCGGTGCGCCTGCTGTACGCCTCACAGATCGGCACCGCGCCGCCCCGCTTCGCGATCGTGTCCAACCGCCCCGAGGCGATTCCGGAGTCGTACGAACGCTACCTGACGAACGGCTTTCGGGCGGCTTGGCAATTCACCGGATCGCCCGTAACCCTCAAGTTCCGCCGCAAGCGAGAGACCGCGCGCCGATGAACAACTATGGGCTGTTCACGTTGGTGGTGCTCGCCTACCTGATTGGCGCAACCCCGACCAGCTATATCGCCGGGCGCTTGGGCCGGGGGATCGACCTGCGCGAGCACGGCTCGAAGAATCTCGGCGCGACCAATGTGTATCGGGTGCTCGGCTGGCAGTACGCCATTCCGGTGGGCCTCGTCGACGTGGCCAAGGGCGCCGTGCCCGTCGCCGTTCTCGCCCCCTGGTCCAACGGTCCCGCGTGGTTCGCGGTGGTCCTGGGGCTGGCCGCCGTGCTCGGTCACATGTTCTCGCCCTACGTGCGCTTCCGCGGTGGAAAGGGCGTGGCGACGGCGGCGGGGATGTTCCTGGCGCTCGCGCCGGTCGCCGTTCTGATCTCGTTGCCCATCTGGGGCGTGTTGCTATGGCTCTCCGGCTACGTGTCGGTGGCCTCCGTCGCGGTGGCCCTGCTGTTCCCGTTGTGGGTGCGAGTCACGCGCCCGGGCGATCCGTACACGTTCTGGGCGAGCATCGCTCTGGCTCTCCTGATTGTGTACGCGCACCGGGCCAACTTGCGGCGGTTGCGGGCGGGAACCGAGAATCGGTTTCGCACGCGGAAGGGGGTGGCCGCGTGACGCGCATCGCGGTGATCGGGGGAGGGGCGTGGGGGACGGCGCTCGCCGACTTGCTGGCGCGCAAGGAGGAGTTCGCGGCGGTCACCCTCTGGGCGCGCGAGCCCGACGTCGTCGAGGGCATCAACCGGGAGCACGTCAACCGCACGTTCCTGCCCGGCGCGAGCCTCGCGTCGACGCTCAGCGCGGACGGTGACCTGGGCGTGGCGCTGCGGGAAGCCGACGTCGTCGTGTCAGCCGGCCCATCGCATGCCGTACGGGAGGTCATGACCCGGGCGCGCAGCCACATGGCCCGCAACGCACTCGTGGTGAGCGTTTCCAAGGGGCTCGAGCCGGAGCGCCTGGCCACGCCCTCCTGCGTGCTGGGGGAAGTATTGCCCAAAGGGACGCCCATCGCCGTGTTGTCGGGACCGTCGTTCGCTCAGGAGGTGTACGCGCGCCAGCCCACAGCGGTGGTCGCCGCGGCGCGCGAACACACGGTCGCACAGCGCGTGCAACAGGTGTTCTCGACGCCCGCGTTTCGCGTGTACTCGGCCACCGACGTGATCGGGGTCGAGCTGGCCGGCGCCCTCAAGAACGTCATCGCGCTCGCCGCCGGGATCCTGGAGGGTCTGGGGATGGGGCACAACACGCGCGCGGCACTGATCACGCGCGGCCTCGCCGAGATCACGCGACTCGGCGTCGCGCTCGGCGCGGACCCCGTCACCTTCGCCGGACTCGCCGGGATGGGAGACCTGATCCTTACGGCCACGGGATCGCTGTCCCGTAACCACCAGCTGGGCGTCGAGCTGGGAATGGGCAAGCGCGTCGAGGAGGCGCTCGCCGGCAAGGCGAGCGTGGCCGAGGGGGTGAATACCGCGCGGTCGGCCGTGGCGCTGGCGGAGCGGCACGGCGTGGAGCTCCCGATCGCGCGAGAGGTGGCAGCCGTGCTGTTCCATGGCAAGTCTCCCGGCCGTGCGTTGAGCGACCTCATGGAACGGGAGCTCAAGGCAGAGCAGTGGCGATGAGCGCGCCCCATCCGGTGCAAGAGTTCTTCTCGATCGGCGAGGTCTGCCAGCTCACCGATCTCAAGCCGCATGTGCTGCGGTACTGGGAGAGCCAGTTTCGGTTCCTCAATCCCGCGAAAAACCGCTCGGGCAACCGGGTCTACCAGCGGCGTGAAATCGAGCTGATCATGCTCGTCAAGCATCTGCTGTACACGGAGAAGTACACGATCGAGGGGGCGCGCCAGAAAATCGAGCAGTACCGCCGTTCCGGGGAGCTCAAGCCGGAGGCGCGGCGCGCCCTCGCGACGCAAACCGTGAAGGACCTCCGCGCCGAGCTCAAATCGGTGCTCGCCATTCTGGAAGGGGGCGCCCCGCCGAATGCCGGGGCGCGCTGAGCCCCCCTCAGCCCCCGCGCCGGGCGGGGGCGTCGCCGTCGTCATTCCCGCCTATCAGGCTGCCGCCACGATCCGCGACGTCGTCGCGGGGACGCGGCAAGCCGCGCCGGACGCGACCGTGTACGTTGTAGACGACGGCTCGAGCGATGGGACGGCGGAGGGGGCCCGGGAGGAGGGGGCCATCGTCCTGATCCACCGCCACAACCATGGCAAGGGAGCCGCGCTGCGCACCGGCATCGATCGGGCGCTCGCCGACGGGACCGCGATCATCGTCACGCTCGACGCCGACGGGCAGCACGCCCCGGATGACATTCACCGCCTGCTCGGTCCGATCCACGACGGCGACGCCGACCTGGTGCTGGGCGCACGGGCGCGCGCGGGCACGATGCCGCTGGCGCGCCGCTGCTCCAACTGGCTTTCCGCGGCGCTCGCCTCGCGCGTGGGAGGCCTGCGGGTGCCGGACGCGCAGACGGGCTTCCGTGCGATGACGCGGGCCGTGGCCGAGGCGATTCAACCCAGCGAGCACGGGTACGATTTCGAGACGGCGTTTCTGCTGGCAGCGCTGGTCCAGGGGATGCGGGTACACTCGGTGCGCGTGTCGACGATCTACGAGGGAAGCACCAGCTACTTTCGGGGCTGGGGGGACAGCTGGCGCCAGGCGCGCGTCTTCTCGCGCTACGGCAGGCGGATCATCTTCGGGGCGCGATGAACATCCTGATCTCGAACGACGACGGCATCCTCGCCCGCGGTCTCGCGGTCCTGGGGGAGGTGTGCGCCGCGCTCGGCCAGGTAACCGTCGTCGCGCCGGACCGCGAGCAGAGCGGGACCTCCCACTCGCTCACGCTCCACCGGCCCGTTCGCGCCACGCGCAGGCCCGACGGGGCGTTTCAGGTTGACGGCACGCCCACCGATTGCGTGTTGCTCGCGATCGGCGCGCTGATGCCCGAGAAGCCGGACTTTGTGATCTCCGGAATCAACCATGGCCAGAACATGGGCGAGGACGTGTTCTACTCGGGCACGGTGGCCGCCGCCATGGAAGGCCTGGTCGCGGGCATCCCGAGCATCGCGGTCTCGTACGCCGGATCCGACCTGGACGTGCTGGGGACGCACCGCGACGGCTTGCGCGCATTGCTCCAGCGGATCGTGGCCGTTAAGGATTTCCCCCAGGACACCCTGTTGAACATCAACCTGCCGGCCATCCCGGGGCAGGACGTGAAAGGCGTGAAGGTGACGCACCTGGGGAGCCGCGTGTTCAGTGAAGAGATCGCGCTGATGAAGGACCCGTGGGGGAAGGAGATCTACTGGATCGGTGGCGGCCGCATTACGTGGACCGGCGGTGTCGATTCCGATTTCCGCGCGACGAGCGATGGCTACATCTCCGTCACGCCGCTGCACATGGATATGACCAACTACAGTTTGATCGAGGTGGTGCGGAAGTGGTTCCCCGGCGACTGAGCGGCGTGGGGGACACGTTTGCGGGCTACCGGGCGCGGCTCGTCGAGGGTCTGCGGGCCAAGGGGATCCGCGATCTGGCGGTCCTCAAGGCGTTTGCCGAAACGCCCCGGCACCTGTTCGTGCCCGAGGCGGTGCGGCACCGGGCCTACGAGGATACGGCACTTCCCATCGGGAGCGGGCAGACCATCTCGCAGCCGTTCACGCAGGCGCGCTACCTGGAGGCGCTGCGGCTCAAGGGGAGGGAGCGGGTGCTCGAGATCGGGACCGGGTCCGGCTATCAGACTGCGCTACTCGGAGCCCTGGCGTCGACGGTGTTCTCCGTGGAGCGGGTGCGAAGCCTGGCGCTGTCCGCACAGCGGGCGTTGCGCGAAGCCGCTGTCGCCAACGCCTCCGTGCTGCTCGGCGACGGGACGCTTGGCTGGAGCGCCTACGCGCCGTACGACGCGATCCTGGTCGCCGCGGGCGGCCCGGAAGTCCCGCCGCCGCTCATCGAGCAACTGGCGCCGGCCGGCAGGCTGCTCATTCCCGTCGGCTCATCCGGTGGAGCGCAGGTGCTGACTCTGGTGGAGCGCGTGGGGGAGGGGGTGGCAGAGCCAGAGCTCCGCTACACCCCGCTGGGCACGGCGCGTTTCGTCCCGCTGTTAGGGGAGCACGGTCACCATGCTTGAGTCGTTCGTCCAATGGCTGCTCGACCGGTTCCGCGACCTCGGGTACCCCGGAATCATCGTGCTCATGGCGGTCGAGTCGTCGGTCGTGCCGCTGCCCAGCGAGCTGGTCATGCCGCCGGCGGGATATCTGGCGGCCAAGGGCGAGATGGACTTTGTGGTCGCCGTGGCCTGCGGCGTGATGGGGAGCATCCTCGGCTCGCTCGCCAACTACGGCCTGGCTCGCTGGCTCGGCCGGGCGTTTTTCCTACGACTCGGGAAATACCTGCTCATCACGGAGCGGGGACTCGACCGGTCGGAGCGCTACTTCGCCGCACATGGCGAGATCAGCATCTTCATGGGGCGCATGTTGCCCGTGGTGCGCCACCTGATCTCCATTCCCGCCGGGATCGCGCGGATGCGGCTCGGGCGCTTCGTGGGATTCACGGGGCTGGGAGCGCTGGTCTGGTGCACGATTCTCACATGGATCGGCTGGTTCATCGGAAGCCGGGAAGACGTGATCCTGGCGGTCCTCAACGAAGAGGCGAAACGGTATACCGGCCGCGCCGTCCTGATCGTGCTTCCCGTCCTGTTCCTGCTCGCCCTCGCCTACGCGTGGTGGTACCGGCGGCGCGCGGCGAACTCGCGGCAAGGTTAGTCGCGATGGACGCGGCTCGCTTCCTCGTGTCTGGGCGCGTCCAAGGGGTGGGGTTCCGCTGGTTCGTCATGCGGGAAGCCCATCGGTTGGGACTGCACGGGTTCGCGCGCAATCTGCGCGACGGGTCAGTCGAAGTGGTCGCGTCGGGGACTGCCGCAGCCTTGCAGGCGCTCGAGCACGCGCTGGGGCGAGGACCAGCCATGGCGCAGGTAGAGCGTGTGGAAAAGACCGACGTTCCACATGAGGTCGTCATACCCAACGACTTCGACATCAGCTAGTTGGGGGATCTGCCCGTGACCGCGCCGCCGCTCAGCGTCCAGGATATCTACCGCACGATTCGCGACGTACCCGACTTTCCCAAGCCGGGCATTCTGTTCAAGGACATCACACCGCTGCTGTTGAATCCCGCCGCGTTCCGTCGGGCCGTGGAGTTGATGTCGACGCCATTCCGGAGCGCGCGTGCGACGCGCGTAGTATCGATCGAATCGCGCGGCTTCCTGCTGGGCGCGCCGATCGCCCTCGCGCTTGACGCCGGACTGGTCCTGATCCGCAAGCCGGGAAAGCTCCCTGCGGCGCGCGGTCGGGTGGAGTACGCGCTCGAGTACGGCACCGACGCGCTGGAGATGCATAAGGATGCCGTTGGTGCCGGTGACCGGGTGCTGATCGTTGACGACGTGCTCGCCACCGGAGGGACGGCAGAGGCTGCAGCCAGGCTCGTCCGCACGCATGGTGCCGCCGTCGTCGGGTTCACGTTCCTGATCGAGCTGGATTTCCTGAAGGGCAGGCAACGGCTCCGCGACGAGCGCGTCGAGGCCTTGCTACACTACGCGTAACCTCTGTAGTTTACGAAGTTTAGCCCCTGTAGCTCAGGTGGATAGAGCAGCGGTTTCCTAAACCGTTGGCCGGGTGTTCGAGTCACCCCAGGGGCACTCTGGGGATGTTGGTGAACCTCCCGTGAGGGTAAATGGCGACGACAATGACCGGTGCAGGCGCGCGGGCCGCTGACTCCAAGGCTGTGACGTGGCTGACCGAATGGGTTAAGCGCCACCGCAAGCTGGCGACGTATTTGGCGGTCGCGATCGTCCTCGGCGCTGGTCTGTACGGGTGGAGCCTGCTCACGGCGAAGACCGCTGAGCGCAACGCCGGGCGCCAGCTCGAGCAGGGCCGTTTGGCCCTCGATTCCAAGAATTACCCACTTGCGGCCAGCGTGTTGTCCCAGATGGTGGAGAATTACTCGGGGACGCACGCCGCTCAAGAAGGCGCCCTGCTGCTCGCTCAGGTGAGGCTGGCGCAGGGGCAGACGCTGCAGGCGATCGACGTGCTGCAAAAGTTCGCTCCCAACGCCGACCGGGACTTCCGAGCGCAGGCGTACGGACTGCTGGGTGCGGCGTACGAGAACGCACTCAAGACTCGGGAGGCGGCGACGGCGTACCAGCAAGCCGCGGATGCAGCGCCGTTTCCGTTTCTCAAGGCGCAGTATCTCTCGGACGTGGGACGGTCGTCGATCGCGGCCGGTGATACGGCGAAGGCGCTCGCGGCGTACCATACGATTGTGGAGCGTTTGGATTCGACCGGTGCCGTGGGGGAAGCGAAGGTGCGGATTGGGGAGCTGACGCGAGGTGCTGGGCTGGGCGGGAAATAGGCGCCTTCACCCATTAATGGACTTCGTATAATAGATGTTATGTTAAGTTAATCACCAAGGAAATGTGGACAAGCGGATCAGTTAATCACACCTCGTATGACCAGTCTCGCCTCTCCCCCTAGCCACACGTCCTCGTAGAGGCCCTTGGGCCCCTTCCGCGCGCGGATCTCCAGGCAGCGGCCGCTCGAAGTGCGGATCGTGACCGGGAGCTGGCCCAGGCCCCAATCCGCGAGCGCGCAAGCGGCCGCCACCGCGCCCGTGCCGCACGCCAGCGTCTCGGCTTCCACTCCGCGTTCATACGTCCGCATGCGCCATTCACTGCTGGCACCGTTGGCAGACACGAAGTTCACGTTCGCACCCGCCGGGCCGGCGTGCGGGTCCCCGCGCAGTGCCCGGCCGCGGAGTTCCACGTTCACGTCGGCCACGTCTTCCACGTGGACCACGAGGTGCGGCACCCCCACGCACCCGAGCGCGACCCGTTGCTCACCGGCAGCGAGCGTTAGGCCCGGCACGGGTGCGGGGGATGTCACTGGCGCCAGGTGCAGCTCCGCTCGCTCGCCGGGCGGTGCGCAGCGACTCTCGTAGGTGCCGGCGTCCGTCTCGAGGGTCATGCTCTGCGGACTTGCTAGGCCGAGGCGGGCCGCGAGACGCGTGCTGCAGAGAGCCGCGTTGCCGCACATCGCCGCCCGCGAACCGTCGGCGTTGAAGTAGATCATCCGGATACTCTCGGCCTGCGTTCCCGGGCCCACGAACACGAGCCCGTCGGCGCCGACGCCGGTACCGCGGGCGCACACCGCCCGGATGTCCTCCGGCGTCCAATCGTCGGGCGCGGAGTGACGGGCGTCGATCATGACGAAGTCGTTGCCGGACCCCGTCATTTTGTAGATCGCGGTGCCGATTAGATGCGGGCGAACCAAGTCATGAGCCGCAGCCGCGGCACCATCCACACGGCTTCCCGCACGATCGCCCCGTTCATCTTGCTCTGGCCCTCGGTGCGGTCGACGAACACGATCGGGATTTCCTTCAGCGTGAACCCTTTGCGCCATGCTCGCACACTCATTTCAATCTGAAACGCGTAGCCGTTCGAGCGTACGCGGTCCAAGTCTATCGCTTCGAGCACCTGCCTGCGAAAGCACTTGAACCCCCCGGTCAGGTCCCAGATCCGCAGGCCCGTAATCCGGCGGGCGTAGATGTTCGCGCCATACGATAGTACCAGACGCGTCATCGGCCAGTTGACCACCGTCACCTTTCCGCCGAGGTACCGCGATCCCAGCACCAGGTCGGCCCCGGCGATGGCCTTGAGAAAGTCCTTTAAGTGCGCCGGCTCGTGCGAGAAGTCGGCGTCCATCTCGAAGACGTAGTCGTAGCCCCGCTCGAGAGACCACTTGAAGCCGGTGATGTAGGCCGTTCCCAAGCCGAGCTTTGCGGCCCGGTGCAGGACGTGGACGCGCGGTTGCTTCGCCGCCAGTGCCTCTGCGAGTTGTCCGGTGCCGTCGGGCGAGCCGTCGTCCACCACCAGGACTTCGAGCCGGGGGTCCTGCGCCAAGACCTGGTCCACGAGGGGCGCCAGGTTACCCACCTCGTTGTACGTGGGAACGACCACCAGCGCCCGCTCAGGCATGTCGCATACGCCTGGCAGCCACCAAGAGCACCCCGGCGACCAGGAGCACGGCGACGGATGCGAACGTGACGGCTCGCCCGAGCTCGTACGCTGGGGAGCGGAAGGTGAGCTCCACCCGCTTGGCGCCCGCGGGCACGGGGACCGTGATCAGGCTGTAATCGCCGCGCAGCACCTGGCCCGGCTGCCCGTCGACGGTGGCCTGCCAGTCCGGATACCAGTTCTCCGCGACGAGCAGGTACGACGTGGCGGGCTGCGCCGGGTCGAGCACCACGGACATACGTCCTGGTTGCCACTGCGTGACGGCGGCGCGCGCCGGGCTGGCGGGCGGCATCTCCTTCAGGGGCGTCGGTGACACCGGTTGATCGGTCGTGAACAGCACGAGGCGCGACGCATCCATGCGGCGATCGACGAGCGTCGGAATGATGGCCGCCGAATCGGCTTTGATGGCACCGGGGACAACCCGGGCGTACGGTTGCGGCGTGGTGCGCTCGAACAGCGTCGCCTGGCCGCCGTCGAAGGTGGGGACGGCCTGAAAGACTCGCTTGAAGCCTGGGATGGAGTCCATCGGTCGCCCGCTCACCGGGATGGTCACGTAGCGCACTGCCCACAGGTCCCAGAGCGGCAGTACGCCGAGGTTCCTGTATTCTCCCCCCCCCCAGAGATCGGCGCAATAGCGCGGCTGGGTGCCGGGGTAGCCGCATGGCGGAGGCACATCGAACGCCATCAGCACGGACCCGGGATACGCGCTTTGGCCTGGCAGGTCCAGCACTCGGTATGGGAGTGGCGTCGCTGTGACGCGGTCGATCACCTGGTCGCGGGTGTAAGGCGTGGTGTAAGACCAAAAATCACGCGCATTGAGCCACAGGTCCGCTGTGACGATGAGGCAGAGGGCGAAGGCAGCCGCGCGGGGCTTGAACCGGTCCTGGGCGAAGGCCAGCACGGCGCCCGTGGCAGCGAGCGCCAGCCCGCTCGAAAGGGCGCCCCACATGATCGCGGCCTCGTCAGCACCGGCTGCGGCGACGGTGTTGCGTCCCGTGAGGGCCTGAACGCCTGCCGCGAGCTTCTCCGCGACTTGCCCGAGGGCGCCCGTAATCCCGAGCAGCGCCGCCAGGCCGCCTACGATCAGCGCCGGCAGCAGCATCCGCCGGCCGTCCTTAGCGAGCCCGCGCTCGGCGCCGATACCGGCGAACGCTGCGGTGACGAACGCCACGACGTAAAATGCCATCCCGGGAGCGCGGGTTTTCTTGACGAGGGGCATCAGTGTCCACCACACTCGGTAGAACGGTGTAGCGGCGCCGAGGCTGATCAGCAGGAACAGCAGACCGATGCCACCGAGCCAGAGAATCTGCCGCCGACGCTCCCGCACACTGGCGCCGAGCACCGCGAGGGCCACCACTGGCAGCCCAAGGTACTCGGAGTGCAACTTCAGCCCGTTCGGTCCCCAGTAGGTCCCCTTCGACGTCGAGCCTACGAAGTTCTTGACAACGAACTCAGGGACGTGGTCCCACGGAATGGCGTACGACGTGGAGCCGATGAAGCCGTGGTAGCCTTCGGCGCGCGGCGAGAACGGGATGTACTCGAAGAACGGCAAAATCTGGATGGCGGCGACGGCGAACCCCACCAGAACCGCAGCGAGCGACAGCCCCAGGCCGAGCGCGCGCTCCCCTGCCCCACGATTCGGCGACGCTTCGAACGTGAGGTACAAGGCGAACAGTCCGCCGACGATCAGGCTGTAATAGGCGAGCTGGAAGTGACTCAGGAGGGTGAGACCGGTAGCCGCAGCGATCAACCAGTAGCCCTCTTTGCGGCGATCCCGCAGGGCCAGCACCAGCCCGAGGAGTAACAGCGGCAACATGGCTGACGCGAACAGCTTGCCGTCGTGGCCCGGCGACGGGTACGAGGCGATCAGCCCCGATAACTCGTACGCCACGCCGCCGATCACTGCCCCGGTCCAACCGAGCCCCAGCCGCCGCAGCAGGAGATACGTGAACAGGCCGGCGAGCAGGTAGTGGACGAAGAACCCGAGGTTCGCCACGGTGGTCGCGGGGACCACGTACCGCAGCAGCCACGTCGGATAGAAGATGCCCCCACTGCCGGCCGCCACAAATGGCAGCCCGCCAAAGATTTCGGGATTCCAGAGCGGCAGATGGCCGGTGCGCTTGAACCACTCGGCGCTCCACGCCTGAAACGGCACGCTGGCGTTGTACTGGTCACTGAATGGGCTCGCGAGCCACTTCCCGGCGAGCATGGGAAGCGAAAGCAACGCCGGCCACAGCGTGAACCACGCCGTCGCCACCAGCGTAGGACGGGCAGGCTCGTACGCCGCAGTGACTACCGCCGGGCCGTCTTCCACCAGCAGGTCTCCTTAACGAATTGGTGAGGGGTTGCCGGAGCGCGCGAAAGGTAGCTGGGTCCGCGCGGCTGCACTAGCTTTCCGCGGCCCATGACCCCGCCGGCACCGCGCGCGTTCTACGAGGCGGAATATCACTTCGCCGAAGACGTCGAGCGTCCCAACCTGCGGCGGCTGTGGCGTGCGCTCCGGACGCTCGAGCCGCTCGCGGGGACCGCCTTCCTCGACTTGGGCTCCGGCGTCGGCTGGGCGGCCCGGCTCGCGCTCGAGCCCGGCCGGGCGAGCGTCGCCGTGGGCCTCGACTTCTCACGCCGCGCGCTCACTCTCGCGCGGCGCGCCACACCGGCGGCGGCCTGGGTGCACGGCGACGGCACTGCGCTCCCCTTTCGGGACGGGGCCTTTGACCGGGTATTCTCGTTCGGATCGTTGGAGCACTTTCCCGACCTGCAGCGCGGGTTCGCGGAGGCGTTCCGCGTGCTGCGCGCGGGTGGGCTCGCCGTCGTGGTCGTGCCGAACTTCTACGTCCGGACGCAGCAACCGCTCGAATTTCGGGCGACGCGCGGCGGGTGGGAGCGCGTCATCAGACAGGCGGGCTTCGACGTCGTCGCCGTGGGTGCCGACACGGGTCCTGCGATTCTCAAGAACTACCGGCCCACGCGCATCGTGCTCCGCATCCTCCTGCGCTTGATCTCGCTCGTGCCGGGGCTCCAGTATCAGTTCGTGTTTGTGCTGCGCAAGCCTTGAGCGGTCGCCGGAGCCGACCGTCCGGGTATCGCGACCACAGCAACCACGGTTAGGATCTCCAGCGAGATGGCCCAGAGGCGCGCGGCCACGGCCAGCAAGAACGCCCGGTCGGTTCCGATGAGCCCCGCGAGCGCGGCGACCAGAGCTGCCTCACGCACCACGATGCCTCCCGGCGCGAATACCGCGATGATGCCGGCGACGTAACTGGCGATGAACGCCGGTGCCGCGAGCATCAGCCCAGGTGCTGCGTCTCCCAGCAGCGCCCGGCCGAGCAGCCAAAAGGCCAACCCGTACCCGGCCCATCCCAGCGTGGAGCCGGCGACGTAGCGCGCGAAGCTCGTCCAAGGCGGTTTGGGAAGGGCGACGCGCCGGCTGACGAGTGGGGCCACTCGGCGAAACAGGACCACCAAGAACACCAGCCCCCCCAACGCCGTTGCCACCATCGCCCAACGCGGCCACGTGCGTCCCGTCGAGCTCAGGAGCGCGGGGGCGAACGCCATCGAGAGCACGATCCCGGTGGCGAGCAGCACGAGCTGTTGGAGCAAGACACCGCCCGTCACGGCGACGGGCGAGACGCCCTCCTCCACCGCGAGGGCTGCCAGCCCGGCGAACTGCCACACGGCTCCGGGGATGTAGCGAGCCAGGTTGCTGCGCACGAACATCCGCAGCCCCGGCCACGGCCGCAGGCGCTGTTGCCACCATGCCAGGCTCTCCGTCCACAGCCGTACCAGAAAAACGAATGAGCCGAGCCACAGCAGCGACGCCAGGACGAGCCAGCCCCATTGCAGGCCGGCGCGCGCGGCCAGGATCGCTCGCCAGCTCGGTTGCGCCGTGCGGATCAGGACCCACACGGCCGCGGCGAGGGCCACGACCTGCGCGACGGCTTTGAGGAGCTTGAAAGAGGTGCGCACGGGAAAATCGAGTGGCCGCAAAGATAACGCTTTATACTTGATCCGTGCGGATCCTTCACGTCGTCACGGCATTTCCCCGGTACGAGGGAGACGTCATCGCGCCGTGGCTGGTCGAGCTGCTGCAGCGGCTGCAGCAGGGGGGGGGCCATGACGTAGAGGTGTTCTGCTCCGCGTATCGTGGCGGGGGAGGTGACTCGTACGCCGGGATCCCGGTGCATCGGTTTCGCTACTTCCCCGCGCGCTGGGAAGATCTCACGCACGACGAGGCCACGCAGGAGCGGATGCGGCGCTCCTGGCGCCACAAGCTGATGCCGCCGTTCTATGTGGCGGCTGGCCTGTTCGCGATCTGGCGGCTGTGCCGGCGCCAGCGCTACGACATCGTTCACGTGCACTGGCCGATGCCGCACGCTCTGTTCGGCGCGGTGGCGCGCGCGGCCTGCGGGGCCCGACTGGTCACGCTGTGGTACGGCGCTGAGCTGCGCTGGGTGCAGGATTCGCTGCGCTGGATGCGCTGGCTGGTGCGGTGGGCGCTCCGCACCTCCGACCAAGTGGTCGCGATCTCGTCGTACACGGCGGCGGAGGTGAGACGCATCGCTGACGTGCCGGTCCGCGTGATTCCCTACACCATCGGGCTCGCGGCTCCGGAACACCGCATTGGCGTGCCCCCGCCGCGGCGGGATGGTGCATTCAAGATCCTTTTCGTGGGCCGGTTGGTCGAGCGAAAGGGCGTCGACCGTCTGGTAGACGCCGTGGGACGTCTGCCGCGGTCGCTGGGTGCGCAGCTGGAGATCGTCGGGGATGGTGCCGAGCGCCCCCGCCTCGAGGCGCTGATCCGCGCGACCTCACTGCAAGACCGTGTGACGTTGCGCGGCCGAGTGTCAGGCGCTGACCTGCACGCCGCTTATGCTACGGCGGATGTGCTCGTGCTGCCGTCGGTGCTCGACTCCCGCAACGACACCGAGGGTCTCGGCGTCGTCCTGCTCGAGGCGATGAGCTACGGCGTGCCCGTGATCGCGAGCCGGATCGGCGGCATCCCCGACATCGTCGCGGATGAGGAGACCGGGTTGCTGGTAGCGCCGGGCGATGCCAGCGCGCTCACGACGGCCCTGCAGCGGGTAGCCAGCGACGCAAGGCTGCGCGCCCGACTGGGGAGCGCGGGGCGCGAGCACGTGCGGGCGCGGTTTAGCTGGGAGCGGATTGTGGCGCTGTGGGAGGAGTGCTACACCGCGGCGCGGCGCGTTACTTGATGAAATCGACCCAGCCCGCGTCGTTCGGCACGACACCCACGCTCCCGGCCGCGTCGAACGCGAGACGACGAGGGATTCCCCCTACCTGAATCGACCTCACGATTTGTTGGGTCGCTGGGTCAATCACCTGGATCTGACCGCCCTCGAGCGTCGTGACGTACAGGTATCCGTCGGTCGGGCGCCTCGCCAGGCCATAGCCGCGGCCCACCAGCGGTATCGTGCCGAGCGAGACGTTGGACGTCAGACTCCAAAACTGGAGCATCTGGTTCTCGTTGGCGACATAAAGCACATTGCCGTCGGGGGAGACGACGATGCCCTGCGGTCTGCCGCCCACCGGCAGCGTGCGCAGGATCGTGTTCGTCGGCATGTCGATCTCGGTCACCGTGCCGACGTCTCGCGTGCTCACGTAGAGGAGCGAGCCCCGGATGGCAAAGCCGTTCGAGATGATGGGGAGCCCTAAGCGCCGCGTGATCTGCAAAGTCGCGGCGTTGATCCCGAACAGGCTGTCAGCAGTGGTGGTGACGTAGATGATACTGTCGCCAGGCGCAACAATGACAGCGAACGGATTGCCCGCCACCGGGACCGTCGTAATCTGTGTGTTCGAGGCGACGTCGATCACGCCGACGTTCTGACTGAACTGGTTGGTGACGTACGCCCGGGAACCGGTCGAGTTGAACGCCACCTCGGTCGGCTGGTCGCCCACAGCGACGGTGGCCGTGAAGACCTCGCTCGGGAGATCGGCGCGGATCAGCTGGCTCAAATCCTGTTGGTCGACGTAGACGACACCCTTGGACGAAATCGCGACGGTATAGGCGCGATCCGGGAGTGTAACCCGGCCAGCGACGGCCGAATCCAGCACGGTCACGCCGACGGTATCGCTGAAGTCACCAAGCGTGGCCGTGATGGTTGCCGACCCGATCGGTCCGACGGACTGCACGAGTCCCCCCGAGCTCACCGTCACAACCGAAGTGTCATTTGACATGAATGACGGGTGGAGGGTCACCTCCACCGGCTTACCGGACAGATCGAGCGCGGTCAAACGCAAGGTCAAGCTGTGTTTTTCAGGGATTACGGTGTCACGCGGGGCGAGTGAAATGGCCGCGATAATCACCGGAGGGTCGACCGGCGCTGTCGAGTTGCTGCAGGCGACGGCCACGCTGACGAGAGGAACGATGGCCCTGCTGGCTCGAACTACGGCCCGGTGCTGCCTCATTGTCCCAAGTTACCCACCGTCCTGGACGCCACTGCAAGCACGCGCGCACATAACGTCATAGCGCATAGCTAATCACCGTACGAGATCCACCCATCCTGCCTCGTTCGCGATGAGGGCGAAGCGGCCTGAGGGGTCGAAGTCGATCCGCCGAGGCCGGCCACCAGGATAGAGCGTGGTCACCACCCGGAGCGTGCCGCGGTCGAGCACCACAACCCGTCCAGCCGCGAGCAGGGTGACGTACACGAGGGCATCGTCGGGGCTCACCCGCACGCCGAACGTCGTGGTGCCAAACTGCAGACGGGTGCGGACCCCGTTGGACAGCTGGATGATGTCCAGCCAGCCGTCCTCATTGGCCGCGAACAGTGTCCGTCCGTCCGACGGCAGGGTCACTCCCTGCACCCTTCCACCGACGCTGAAAGATCGCACCACGTGGAGCGTACTCGTGTCGATCTCCAGGATGCGCCCCGCCTTCCATGTCGGCAGGAACAACAGGTGTCCGCCCGGGTCGAGCGCGAGCTCCGTGCACACCTGTGGCACGGGGACGGAACCCCTCACCTTGCCGGTTTGGAGCGAGACGGCACAGAGGCGGTCGAGGTTGGTCGTAATGAACAGGGTCCCGTCGTCGGGCGCGAGGACCGCTCCCATGGGGTGGCCCGGGACGACGATCGCCGCGACCTGCTCACCACGCTCGACATCGATGACGCCGACCTCCTCGGCGAACTGATTGGTCACATACGCGAGCGTTCCTGCGGGATTGAACACGACGCGAGTCGGGACGGGGCCGGTCGGGACGCGACCGATCGACCGAAGCGGGTCGAGCGCCACACGTTCAAGCCGGGCGGCCCGGACGCACGTGACGTACGCACCCCCGTCCGAGTCGATCGCGACGTCGAAGGGGGCGCCGTTCACCGGGAGCCCCGGCACGAGAGTACCGGCAGGATGGTGCAGCCGGCTCGGCGCGTAGCGAGGCGTGGGTGCTTCGGGCACATCGAGTCCGTGCGACCGCTTCGCAGGCGCAGAGAGTCGCGACCAGGCCCGCCCGGTCAGCGGCGCCGTGCGGCAGCACGCGCGGAGGCGCTGCGCAACCGCGGCGATGCCCAGCCGCCGCAGCTCGGTCCACCGCAGCCGGGTCACGCGGCGCACGAGCCGGTAGGCCGTCGCCGCATCGAGCCGCGCGCGCCGGGCCAAGCAGTGCAGCGAGGCGCCTGTGCGCTCGGCCTGGAACAGCCAGTACAAGACCCGCGCCCAGCCAGCGAGCTCTTCGAAGGGCGGCAGTCCCTCGCGACGCAACGCCCGGGCGAGCTGGTAGCGACTGCGCAGCCCCAAGAGCGTCGCCACGTCCGCAGCTGGTGGAACGTCGCCGTTGAAGCAGCCGAGCGTGGCCACCACGGCCCGACTCCGCGGCGAGAGCTCCGGCAACGCGGTCCGCAGCAGCGTGGTGAGCGGCAGTGGGGGCATGCACACTTCCCGGCGCGAACGAGAACACGACTGTCGCGGGGACGCCATTTCCCCACGGGTAAATCAAATCTGCACCGCCGATAGGCGGGCCGGGAGTGGCGAATTGTTGCGTACACGCGCCAACAAGAGAAAGGGGGACCTCCAAGGGAGGTCCCCCTTTTGACTGGTTCGGCTCAGCGCTCAGCGCACGATGTCGACCCAACCCCCTTCGTTCGGGACGATGACACTGCTCGTCGCTGGGTCAAAGGACAATTCGCGCGGCGAGCCGCCGACGTTGAGGGTGCCGATCATCGCACCGGTACTCGGGTTAACGACCACGACCAGACCGTTGAGCGCGCAGCTCACGTAGAGCCGGCTGTTGTCGGGCGTGCGGAGCAGGCCGTAGCCCTGACACCCAGTCGTGATCGTGCCGGACTGGGTGTTGGACGCTACGTCCCACACAGTCACGTTCCCAGCCTCGGCGGCGATGAACAGCTTGCTGCCGTCACTCGACAGCTGGATCGCCTGAGGCGATCCTCCGGTCGCAAACGTCCGGACGATCTGAAGTGAAACCGGATTGAGCTCGAATACGCGTCCGCCGTCAAAACCTCGGGCTGAGGCGTAGAGCAACGTATGCGCCTGGTTCCACTCGAAGTGATACCCAGCTGCGGTAGGCAGCCCAGTCAGGGTGTTCAGGATTGTGTGACCAGCGAGATCGATCTTGTATATCGGACCGTCGGTCACGCCTACGAAGACGGTGTCGCCCGCCGGAGTCGCCGTGACCCCATAGCCATCGCCGGCGAAGCGCACGCTGTCGACGATCGTGAGCGTGGAGGTATTGATCGACGCGACCATGCCCCCGAAGCTGGCGGCGTAGACCCTTGTGCCGGCGGCATTGGGGTAGAGCTGCACGGGCAGCGTGCCGCCGGCCCCGGTTGAGGCTGTGCCCGTGAACTGCGCGCCCGCCACGTCGAGTCGCGTAGCCGTTCCCGCGTCG
>CBFHAJ010000004.1:0-50144 GCA_965653495.1 uncultured bacterium
AGCCAGGCGGCCAGCGCATCGGTGGCGAGCAGCAGCATGTCGCCATCGCGCAGGCTGCCGTGGGTGACCTGGATCCGTTCGTCCAGTGCTTCGCCGTCCGAGCGGGAGCCGATCAGATACGGGCTCATCGTGAATTGGGAGGATTTCTCCAAGGGAAACGTTTCGACCACCCGCATCCCTTTCCCGACGTCATCGAGGTGCATCAGGCAGCAGTCACCCACGGCCAGCGCGGTCCAACGGTTCTGGTGCGCGTCGATCTGCACACCGAGGAACGCCGCAAAGGCACCCTGCCCGGCCTTTTCGGTGGCGAACCAGGGAAGCGGTCGACCCGCCAAGCGACGCTGCCAGAGGCGGCGCGCTGGCTGTAAGCCCGCAAAAAACTCCGCCCCGTCGAGCTCAGTGCGCACATAGCTCTCGGCCAACAGCACGGCCCACAACTTGGCGAAACTGCTTTCGGTGGCGCCGTCAGCGATCGCCACGCGGCTGCCGCCTGGGGTGCGCGTGGGCCGATGTGCCCACGCATCCTCGTACTCCTCGAGGCTATTGCCCGACTTGGGGCAGTAGTAGACCTGGAGGTCGCACTCGGTGGCCTCCACTGCCGCGGTGCTCACCGCAGACGTACTTGCGCCGGCCGCGTGCCGATATCGAGAAAATGGATGACGTGCAGTGGCTGCGCGTTGAAGATGAAGCCACGAGAGTCGTCCGTGGCCGGCATGCCCAGCTCGGTTGCGCGTGAGACCATGAACGGCGTGAGCGTCGAGGACGCTTCGAACAGCGCCTTGGCCCACTGATCCGGGAGTTTCTTCGCGTTGCCCGGTAATTCGATCGATGGTCCTGCCGCCGACGACAGATGGATGTTGAAGAGCAACACCGCGCCGTCCTCGGCCGAGACCGCCGTCAATTTACGCGCCTCGGCGACGAGGTCTCCGTCCGTGGCCTCGCCGTCGGTGATGTTGATGACGATCGGCGGAAATCCCTGCGGATGGTCCTGGCACCAGGTCTCGACGAGCTTGGTAGCCTCCTTGAGCCCGGCGCACATCGGTGTGCCCCCTTTGAAGTAGGGGTCGAACCACACCGGGAATTTCACGGTCTGGTCCATCACGCCGCCGGCGCCGTCGTCCGATTGCTTGACGCGCTCTTCGATGCGCAGCGGTTTCGCGGCCAGCTCGCTGATCGGCACCAACGACCGACCGGCGAGCTCACCGCCGAGCGCCGGTTTACAGCTGTCCTCGCTGTAGCCCAGCACCCCGACGTGGAAGTAGTCGTAAATGGAGTCCGACTTGGCGCAGCGGATGCACAGATTGTGAATCAGCTTGTTGAGGATCGTCGCCAGCTCCTCGGCCTTCTTCTTACTATTGCCATTCTCTCCGCCGCCAAACGGGTCTTCCATCGACTCCGACTGGTCGACCAGAAACAGGAAGCACCCCGGGTTCTTGCGGCTGATTTCGGCCTGGTATGCCATGGTTGTCTCCATTCTTCTCAGCGAGACCTTTGAATTGCGTGTGCCGAGTTCCACAGAATTGTCGAGATTCCTAGCCTCGGAAAAAGGCGGTCTCTTTTCTGTGATCGGGCTCACCCAGAAACGGCCCGCTGCGCAACTCGCCTGGAGATCAGGAAATTTCCCGACGCGTCATACTTGTTGGCGCCGTGTAACGCGGACCGCTTGACGCCAGGCCGGCCCCGCACCATGCTTCCCTCGCGCTCGGGGCGCACGCGGGTCCGCGCGAAGGACTGAGTCCACCCAGTTGCACGCATCCACTGCACGGCTGTCTCCGTGCTGGCCAGCTTGCGGACCGCTGGCGTTCAGCATGGAGGCTCTATGGCACCGAAGCAGCTCCCCCCGCATCCGGATCTCGAACAACTCAAGCGTCAGGCGAAAGAGCTTCAGCATTCGGTGGGTGTCGCCCTGCACGAGGCGCAAACGCGCCTCGCGCGCGAATACGGATTCGCGTCCTGGAACAAGCTGCGCGAGCGCGTGGAAGAGCTCACGCTCGAGTTCGCCGAAGCCCTGGAGCAGTTCCTCGAAGCGGCGACTGACGGCCGCCCCGATCGCGCTCGGCGCATCCTCGAGCTGCATCCGAAGATTGCGAGCGCGAATTTCTACACGGCGCTGGTACTCGGTGACGCCAATGCCGTGGACGCGCGGCTCAATAAGGACCCGTCACTGGCCGCGCGGGCCGATGGGCCGCGGGGCTGGGAGCCCATCCATTACGTCTGTTACACGGCCGTCGGCTCCCCCACCGGTCTTGCCGACATCGCGCGCCGGCTCATTGCGCTGGGCGTCGATCCGAATACGCGCTTTCCGTGGGTGCATCACCAAGTGCGGCGCCCGGTGCTGTGGGGCGCATCGCGCATCGCGCAATCGCTGCCGCTGGTCCACGCGCTGCTCGACGCCGGCGCCGATCCAAACGACGGCGTTACCCTGCCGATGGCCGCGAGCGCCGGCGACATCCCGGTGCTCGAGGCGCTGCTGGCGCACGGCGCCAACGTCGATCAGCCCTGGGCCAGCGACGGCTCGACCGCGCTCTATGCCATCCTGAACTGGAGCCGCACGCCCGACGGCGTGCTGTGGCTGCTGGCGCACGGCGCCGATCCCAATGCGGTATTCGCCGAGAACGGCGAAACGCCGCTGCACGTCGCGGCGCGCGCCTGGGATGTGCCGCTCGTCGAGGCGATGGTCGCCCGTGGCGCGGACTTGAGCCGCCGCCGCGCCGACGGGCGCACGCCGTACGCGGTCGCCGAGCTCAACGGCAACCGCGCGGTGGCCGACTGGCTGCTGGCGCACGGTGCGTCGCCCGAGCTCTCCGCGGTTGATCGGCTCGTCGCCGCGTGCAGTAGGGGCGATCGCGCGGGCGCCGAGGCGCTGCTGGCCGGCAATCCGGGATTGCGCAACGCGATCACCGACGACCACTACATCGCGTTGCATCAGGCCGCTGAGCGCAACGACGTGCGCGCGCTCGAGACGATGCTGGCCTGCGGCTTCGATCCCAACCGCCCCGACGCCGGGATCGGCAAGACGGCGTTGCACAGCGCCGCGATGGAGGGATGGCCCGATGCGGTGCGGGTGCTGCTGGCGCACGGCGCGTCGGTGCACATCCGCGACCGCGAGTTCAACGGCCAGCCGCTCGTCTGGGCGGCGGAGGGATCGCGGCACGGTCGCGAAGGGCGAGACTTCGCGGCGGTAGGCAAGTTGCTGCTGGACGCGGGATCACCAGTAGAATGGAAAGCGCCGCAGCCCGAGCCGGCGGAGGAGATCAACGAGATTGTCGAGACATGGCGAGGGGCGCGCTTGTACGGGGAGTGAAAGGAGGAAGAACCATCGTTACTGAATCGTCGCCCCTACAAGCCCCGCGACCGCCGCCAGGGTCGTCTGCGCGGCGTTGAGGCCGAGCCGGAAGTCGTTGTCGCTATAGGTCGAATACACATCCGTCGGCTGGTGCCAGTTTGGGTCCCACCCGGCTCCGATCTGCGTGCCGCGCTCGTTCTCGCGCAGGCTGATCGCCGGCACGAGGTCCTGGAACGGCGCCGAGTCGGTGTTCGTCATGTGCGAGCCGACGGAGGCCGGGTAGTCGGTCGCGTACTTCTCGTTGGCGCGCTCGAATACCCAGGCGAGCTCCTGCGCGGCGGCCGCGAACTTGGCGCTCGACTGGAACTCGATGTTCACGTCCGCTTCCGGGCGTTGCTCAGGGGACAGCGTCCCGTCGGCGCGCGGCATGCCATGGTCGAACAGCATCATGTCGTGTTGGATCATGCCGAGCCATTTGGGCTCGGCGGCGGTGCCCTGCAGCGCGGCGCGCTGCTCGACGTACGCACGTGCGCCGTTGAGACCGGTCTCTTCATTGTTCCAGAGGATGAACCGGATCGAGCGATCGGTGTGGACGTCGGCACTCGAGAATACGCGCGCCAGCTCCATCACGAGCGCGGCGCCCGAGCCATCGTCGTTCGCCGCCTCACCCCAGCCGATCCCGTCCATGTGGCCGCCCACGATATACATCTCGTTCGGGTGGGTCGTGCCGATCTTGGTGCAATACACCTCTTCACGCTCGCCCGCGACGGAGGGCGGAGCATCGAGTGCGCGCAGCCGCGCGTCGGGCTGCTTGAGCGAATCGGTGTTGACGCCGGTCCGCGCGCGGATGCCGCGGTAGCGCCCGCCGCCCACCGCCCTGCTCGTGTCTCGGGTCCTCACCCCCTGTCCCCCTCTCCCGTCCGTCCTCACCCCCTGTCCCCCTCTCCCTTCGGGAGAGGGGGAACTCGGAGGCTGATAGTCGTACCTCAACCGCGCGACGTCGCTGCAGCCGTAACTCCGGAGCTGGGCTTCGATCCAATCCACCGCGGCACGATTGCGGTCCGTACCCTGGCGCCGGTCCCCGAAGCGCGTGAGGCCCTTGATGGTCGCTTTGTAGCGTTCGAGGTCGAGGCGCGCCACGAGCTGGGCGACGGGATCGGGAGCCGTCGCCGAGTCCGCTTGCGCAGTTAAGGCTGCCGGGACGATGAGGGCGGCGAGCAAGAGGGCGCGTGCCACGTGGCTACCTATCGGGTGTTTTCGGCACGAGATCCGTCTGGAGCGCGGGATTCGCCGCACGGACGTCCGTCGCGGGAAGGCCGAGCTCACGGCGAACGATGTTCGTCCCCTGCGCGATGGCGGTCGTCTTGAAGAACGCGATGTCGCGGTTGCCCCCTTGCCGGCCGAAACCGCAATCACTCGATACGATCAGCTGCTCCGGAGCGATGTATTGCAGCGCGTGACGAATCGTGGCGGCAATGTCCTCAGGCCGCTCCACCTGGAGCGAGCGGTGGCTGACGACTCCGATGCAGATCTTCTTCGGTAGCCGACCCTTGCGGGACCCGAACAGCTCCAGCTCGCGCAGGTTACGGTCTTTCATCTCCACGGTCCACACGTCGCCGCGCATCGCGTCGAGGTAGAGCTCGAACGACTCGCGGTAGCTGTCGTTTTCGATGACGCGCTGCATGTTGGGGTTCCCCCAGCAGGTGTGCACCCACAGCTCCACATCGTCGAGCCCCTGCACTTCGCGGTTGTAGCACTGGACCATGAATTTGACCTCGTCGTGCGCGCGGCCGTACGTGTTGGCCCAGAAATGCACGGTCGGCTCTTCGATCTGAATGCAGCGGCACCCCGCGTCGCGCAGCGCGAGCAGCTCCTTGTTCATCGCCACGGCCATGTCCCAGATGACTTCGTGACGGTCCTGGTATTTCGGCGTGTGCAGGTCGAGGAACAGCCCCATCACCTGGGAGCAGCAGGTACCGAAGCGCACGGGCTTCGCGGACTTGCTCTGCGCGATGCGCCAGATCTTGGCGTAATCGAGCGGGCGGTGCTCGATCTTGTCTACCACCCGCGGCCAGCGCCACCCGGTATAAATCTCGTTCAAGAGCGTGCCGGGCGGATAGCGCAGCCAGGGCGAGCGGGTTGCTTCGGACTGCAGGTAGTCGCCGTCGAACCCCGACCAGCGTTGCAGGGGGTAGTGATGCCAGGAGCGACCCGCCATGTCGTCATCGCAATGCAGATCGCCGTGGGTGAGGATGTCGATGCCGGCGCGCTCCTGATCGCTCAGCACGGTGGCGAGAGCGTCCTGGAACTTCTCGCGGAAGCGCACATCCATCATGCAGCTATCGATCGGCCGCCCCCACATGCTGAGGTCGAACCAGCGAGGCCGGGGCCACGAACCGGTGATCGTGCACGGCAGAACGTGATTGGCGGTGAGAGTGTACATCAGCCCATCCGCCCATCGGTCTTCCAAAGATCGATCGGCTTGGCCACGCCCTTCGGCCCGAACGGCAGCGCCACTTTGCGGCCCTGCCCCGCCGATGCGTACGCGGCGTACAGCACCTCGAGCACCACGCGCCCTGTCTCGCCGTCGGAGATCGGCGTCTCCTTGCCGCGCACGCAGCGGGCGAAGTGCCGCATCTCCTGAGGGAAACCGTAATTCCAGTGCTCCTCGAACACCGGGTAGGTCCAGCCCTTGGTCGTCGCCGCCTTTTCGACGGCGTAGCCGAACCCCACCTCGGAGTAGGTCGGGAGCGCGTTGCCCATCAGCATGTCGGCGTACGTCTGCCCCTTGTCGCCGAACACTTCCACCGAGTCGTCCATGCCGCCGGGACGGTTCCAGCTGTTCTCCACCACGCCGAGCGCGCCGTTCGCGAATTCGATGATGGTGATCGCCTCGTCGTCGCCCTCGGTGCGGCCGGAATGGACCAGGGTCGACATCTGCGAGTAGACGCTCGCCACCTGCGGCTTGCCGAGGAACCACCAGCAGAAAGCGATGCCGTGGCACCCCAGGTCCATGACCGCGCCGCCCCCCGATTGCGCCACGTCCCAGAACCAATCCGAGTGTGGCCCCGAGTGCTTCTCGCCCTGCTTCACCAGGTGCACCCGACCGAACGCGCCCTCGTCGGCCATTTGCTTCGCCTTGACGTACTTGGGCGCGAAAAACAGCTCCTCCGCATACAGCAGCAGCACGCCAGCCCGGCGGCAGGCATCGATCATCCCGTCGGCTTCCTCGAGGGTGAGGCACAGCGGCTTCTCGCACACCACGTGCTTGCCGGCCTTCGCGGCGTCGATGGTGATCTGGGCGTGCAGGCGATTGGGAGCCGTCACGGAGACCATCTCCACGCTGGCGTCGCGCAGCAGCTCGCGGTAGTCGGTGTACGCGTGGGGAATCCCGTGCCGCTTGGCGAACTCGGCCGCGTGCCCCTTGGTGGGCGAGGCCACGGCGACCACCTCGCATTCGTCGGGCACGGCCTTCACGGCCCCCGCGATACAGTCGGCCTGAAAGCGGGAGCCGACGATGCCGACGCGCACGCGACCTTCGGCTTTCATAGGTCTTCCTTGCGCACGCGCCATTGCCACAGCCCTGCCATCACGGTGGTCGGCAGACGCGCTTTGAGCTGGCGGGCCGCCATCAGGATCTGCCCGCGATGATGGGCTTCATGGGCGACGAAGTACGTCAGCACGTGCCCCACGTCAAGCGCCAGGTTGCGCCACACGTAGCCTTTGGAAGCCGGTACGCGTCCCCCCTTCCGGATACCCAGCTCCAGCACGGCCGCGATCCCGCGACTGCTCTGGGCCAAAGCGGCGACGAGCTGGCGCGGAGTCACTTTGTGCTGGTCGACGCGCCGCGGGGCGACGATGCCGTGCTCCTGGCCCAGCGTCTTCACCCAGCGGCAGCGCGCGTTGTGCAGGTGGGCCGCGATGGCCCTGATGGTCCGCGTGGGGACCCCTGGTATCACGGCGGACCAGAGGGGCGCGGGAATGCGCTCGATGAGACGGGCCGTGACGCGGTTGTTGGTGCGCCACGCGGTAAGCACCGTCTCGCGCAGGTCGGGAATCGCGCGCGCGCTCATGCCGGACCGTCGTCGAGCACCGCATCGGCCTCGATCTCGATGAGCCACTCGGGGTCGATGAAGCGCCCCACCTGCATGATCGTGTTGACGGGACGGATGTCGCGAAAGAACTCCCCGTGCACATGAGCCACGGCCTGCCAATCATCGATGCGGGTGAGCAGGATGCGAGTGCGCACGACGTGACGCAGCGAAGCACCGGCTCCTTCTAAAGCGGCCGCGATGATCTCGAGGCAGCGCCGGGCCTGCGCCGCCGCGTCTCCCCGGCCCACCGTGCGGCCGTCGGGGCCGAGCGGCGCGGTGCCGGCGACCGTGACGACCGCGCCCGCGCGCACCGCTCGCGAGATGCCGATCTTCGGCTCGTAGGGGCTGCCGCTGGAGACGAGCTTACGCATGGGATGGGCGGGAGGGCGGATGGGCCGATGGGCCGTTTGAAACGCGCCCCGTCATTTACCCCGCGGCCTGCGTAACTCCGCCGCGCGAGCCCTGACCAGTTGCTTCACGAGGCCCGTTGGGAGCCTCCGGGTCAGAGGAAATCGGATCGTGCCCTTCGACGTCTCATATCGCTCGAGCTGGGCGGCGAAGCGGCGCTTGATCGCCCCGGTCATCGGGTACAGGCTGCAGTGCTGCCGGAAGGCGGCGTACCACACGAGGATGCGTCCGTCGAGCCGGAACGCCGGTATGCCGTAGCTGAACGCTTCGACGGCGCGCGGCGCCGCAGCGCGTATGGCGGCGCGTAAAGTTCGGAGCGCTCGTCGGCCAGCCGGAGGCACGGAGTCGAAGTACTGCGCGGTTGTCGCCGGCTTCTTCATCGTGCGTCCTTCGCGTAGTGCCCCGCGCCGAGGAAGTGCAGCGACACGTACGGCTCGTCTCCCAGCACCCAGCTGTCGTGCGGCTCGGCGGGAATGTGAAACAGCGTGCCCGGACCGAGCTCCCATACGCGGCCGTCGTCGAACGCCGCCGTCGCGCGGCCACGCAGCACGAGCCCCACGTGCTCTACCCGGCAGCGGGTGGTTCCCACGCCGGGCCCGACGTCCACCGACCACTTCCAGCCCGGCTCGTACGTGGCGCGACCGATCGTCAGACCGCCAATGGTGACGACCTCGAAGCGACCGCGTGTGAACTGCCGCACCTCATCGGGCGCTTCGAACCGTTTGAGAATCACGTCGAGCATGGATGGCACTTAAGCTGCGGGCGATTCGCGCAGGGGCGCAAGGCAACCGGCACTGGTCACAGTCCTGTTGCGTAGGACTCGAGGTATCCGCAGCGCGTGCAGCGCAGCGTGGTCACCCGGCGTTGGGGCTTCCCCTTGATTTTGAGACCAGTCCAGAACGACAGCTCGGGACGCCCCTGCACCCACGTCGCCTGGCGGTTGGCACCGCGCGTGACGTCCAGCAGGAACCCTTCTTCCATGTTTCCAGTGCACTTGGGACACGAAACCAGTGCCACCTCGGTCTCCCTCCCTTATGAGGGCGGCAGAGGTCGGTAGAGGATGTAGAGGTGGCTCCGTAGTAACCTCTAGATCCTCTACCGACCTCTCCCAAGGGGAACGACAAGCAGCCTTTCATTTCCCCTCTCCCGCAGGGAGAGGGGATCAAAGGGGTGAGGACCGTTACGGCCCACGATGCCGGACACGGGCGCGCCACCCCACCACGGCGGCGCCGAGCGCGACCAGGGAGACGACGGCCAACGCGGGATAGATGACGAGGAGATCCACACGGATGTTGCACTCCCCGGTGCACAAGATTCGGTCGTGCATGGCGTACTCGTAGATGCCGTACAAGACCCACGTACAGGCGGCCAGTACGACGAAAGGACGCCGCGAAACCAGATACAAGCCGACGAAGACGACTGCAGGAAGCAACGCGAGCAGCGGATACTCGATAAGGATGCCCATGGCGGATCGCGCGTAAGCTGCCGCCGCCGTGGGCGCAAGACAAGGAGGTCGGGTGTAGCCGATCAGGGCTCTCAGGCGTATGATGCGCCGAGTCACTCAGCTGAGGCGTGCCATGAAGAAGGCCATCGGCGACAACATGATCCAGAAGGAGTGGGGATTCGAGAAGGGCTTACAGCTCGTCAAGCGAGCCGGGTTCGACGGCATCGAGTTGTGGCTGGGCGACGTCCCCTGGTTTCAGATGAACACCCCGGATCGCGACGTGCGCGAGCTGCGGCGCAAAGTCGAGGACGCCGGCCTGGTCGTCTCCAACGTCTCGACCGGCCTGCACTGGGCGTCACCGCTGTCGGCGCGCGACCCCAAGGTGCGGGCCCAGGCCGCGCGCATCGTGGAGCGGGAAATCGAGACGGCGGTGCTGCTCGGCGCCGATGCGATACTGCTCGTCGCAGGACTCGTCACAGACGAAGTCCCCTACAACGAGGTGTACCAGCGCTGCGTGGAGGCCCTCAAACCGCTGGGCGAGCAGGCCGCGCGCGCCGGCGTGCGCATCGGGTGCGAGAACTGCAACGCCGAGCAGCGGTTTCTCATGAGCCCACGTGAGTTCGGGCAATTCCTGAACGACGTGAACAGTCCCGCCGTGGGGATTCATCTCGATGTCGGCAACATCCACGACACGGGGTTCGCCGAGCAATGGATCGAGCTGCACGGGCCGCGCATCACGCGGATTCACGTGAAGGACGTGATGAAAAAACGCGGCCGCTGTGGCGACCAGAGTGTGTACACCAACTTGTTTCTGGGCGACAACAACTGGCCCGCCATTCGCGCCGCGCTCACCAAGGTGGGGTACGACGGCTGGCTGGTCGCCGAAATGGAGGCGCGCTACCGCTATGCTCCGGACCAGCAGTTCACGGACACGGCTCAGGCGCTGGACCGCCTGATCTCGGGACGGCTGTGAGATGAGCCTGACGCGCCGGCAGTTTGTGGGGAGCGGCGCCGCCGCGCTCTGGGGCCTGGGACGATCGCCGACGGTGGACACGCATACCCGCTGCATCGTCCTCGACCTGAGGGAGCACTGTGGACTGCGCGAGTCGGTCGCGGGATTCCGGTCCGCCAGCGCCAGCCTGAACCGGGCTCCGCGACTGCCAGCGCTGATCGTGCCAGCTGCCGTTGAGATTCCGACGCCGGCGGTTCGTGCGATCGTGCGCTGCCTGCAGGTGGGTGGCACGGTGATCGTCGAGTCCGGTGCCGGCTTCGCCGACGCGCGCCGGTTCGACGCGCATCGCGCGGTGTTGCACAATTTCTTGGACGTACACGTGGGGCCGTCCGTCGACCTGTGGCCCCGGCACGTCCCCTACGTCGACTACACGTGGCCCCCCCCTCACGGGGCCAAGCTGCGCGACTTCAGCCGGGTGGTGCCGCTCGAGCGGGCACACGCAGGCGAGGTGATTGCGTCGGCAGATGGTCTACCGGTGGCGCTTCGACGCCGCAGCTCGCGTGGCACGCTCATCTTCCTCGGGTCGCCACTCGGGCCCGCGCTGTGGGCCGGGGACGCCGAGGCGAAACACTGGCTGGAAGAAGCGCTACTCGCGGCGCCGCACGAACGCTAGGCCGGCAGCAGCCGCCCATGCGACAACGAAGGCGGGCAGCCCGCACAGGATGGGCCAAGCCAGCAACGCCACCAGGAGGCGGGGGCGGTGTGCGTCGGCCGCGCCGAGGGCATGGACGTTCGCGGCGACCGCCAGCCCGAAGGCGCCCAGCGCGGCGGCCGCCGACACATGCCCGGCGGTCGTACGGGGCGGATTCGCTTGCCGAAACAACTCGTACCAGATTTGCGCCCCGAACGCGGCGGCGCTCACTACCCAGGCTGCCCAGCGCCACATCACGAGTGCGCGGCCGGAGCCCGCGGATCCCGCCAGCGCCCCGAAGGTGATCCCCACCACGGCATACAGCACACCGACGAGAATGGCGATGCGCACCGCGGGCTTCACCACGACAAGCTGAACGGCCAGGGTTGCGGAATGAGCAACAACATCCAGGCGGCGCCCAAGAGCGCGATGTTCTTCTTGAAGTTGGTCCGATCCGCCATGGCAGCCGCCGGATCGTTCGCCGCCCAGTAGTTGTGCATCAAGAACGATGTCGGGATGAGAAACGCGGTGAGCAGCACCACTCCCCAGGTGGGGCGCAGTCCCAGGAGAATGCTCAGGCCGCCGAGGATAATGAGTGTGCCGGATCCCAGCACGCCCAGACGTGCCATCGGGATCCCCTTGCTGGCGGCATAGGGCGTCATCATGGCAACGTAACGGACGTGGTCGATCCCGCCGAGCAGGAAGAAGCCGCCGAACAGGACACGCCCGGCGAGAAACAGATATTGCATGGTAGCCTCCAGGGAAGAGCCCGCGACTGAGATTGGATTAAGGTGCAGCGTGGCCACCCTCCACGCGACCCCGTTCCCTTCCCTGCGCCAGCAACCGCTCGGCAAAGTCCAAGCGCTCCTGCGTCTCGCTCAGCTCTTGGCGCAACCTGGTGACCTGCGCGTCGAGCGACTCGAGCCCGGCCTGGAGCTCGCTCACGTCGCCCCCCCGCGGGCTAGGAGTTTGCCGCAGGCGCTGGGCCCACCAGCCGAACGCGAGCGCGACGACGGCGTGCCCGAGGGCATGCCCGGGCTCGCTCGCGTACACACCCACCGCGATCAGGTTGAGGCCGCTCACCACGACCGCGATCGGGTACCAGACGGCGGGCTTGAAGGTCATAGCGAACCTAACGTGGGAAACGTGCGGCCCGTTTCATGGGCTCGCAATCGGCACCGCGGCGCTGAGCGTCGAGACGCCGTTCTCGTCGAAGCTCTCGATCGCCGCCCAGTAGGCCTGCCCCACCGTGAGCGCGCGCAGCTCGAGCGTGGTGCCCTGGTCGGCGAACCGCTGATAGGTCTCGTACAGCTTCGTGGGTGCCATCCCCCAGCGCACGTTGTAGCCCACAATACCGGGAACGGCCTGCCACGTGATGGTCGCATCGCGCTCATCCGCGTCGCGCCGGGCGACCAGTCCCGCGGGGGTCGCCGGACGAGGGCCCGAGCCGTTCCCGAACACGCGCACGTCGCTGATGGCGAGGTGCACGGCGCCGACGTGAATATGCTCGTAGCGCACGAACCGCGCGCGCGTCGGGTGGGCGAGCTCGATATAGGCATTGGGCCGGTCTCGCCGCTCACGAGAGAGATCGGCGATCGTTCTCCATTGACGGCCGTCGACTGACGCCTGCAGACGAAATCGCGTGACCACCGTCGAGTCGGTCCCGTACAGGCCGGACTTGTAGTCCGCGTAGTTCACCTGAATCGCCTTCACGTCATACTCGCGGCCCAGATCTATCGTGAGCCATTCGCCAGGGCGGTTCTGCCGCGCCACCCAGAAGGTGCGGGGGTTCTCATCGGTGACGTTGCTCGCTGGAAAGCTGTCGAGCGCGGACGACGCGGTGACGGACTTGCGATATGACAACAGCATCCAGCCCGTGAACGTTTCCGCGCTCGTCCGCCGAGCCCTGGTCGGCAGCCAATGAGGGAAGTCGCCGAACCGGGTGTCGACGTACATCTGGCCGTCCTGGTCGAAGCCCGCGGGATGCAGGCCGATGCGGCGCTCGAAATTCCAGTTCACCCCGATCCACGGCGTCCCCGTGTTCCACCAGTTGCCGTACACGTCCTGGAAGGTGTTGCCGTGCCCGGCGCCCTGCACGAACCCGCCCGGTTTGTAGGCGACCGGATTGTAGGGCGCATAGGTGAACGGTCCCAGGGGATCGTCGCCCACCGCCACGCCGGTGGCGTAGACGTTGTATTCCGTGCCGGGCGCGCCGTACTGGAGGTAATAGCGTCCTCCGTACTTCGTCATCCATGAGCCTTCGATGAACGGATGAATCGTCGTGTCGCGGTGATCCTGACCGAAGCGTTCCCACCCGTGGCGCGCCGGGTCGAGACCGAACAGCCACTTGGGGGTTCCCTTGTACGCGAGACGCTTGGCCTTGTCGAGCTCGATCACGTGCAGCGGATAGGCATTCGAGGAGTTCCAATAGAGAAACCAGCGGTCTGAGTCCGGATCATAGAAGAACTGCGGATCCCACGGGCCCGGCTGCACCGAGTCGGGCTGGGCGAGCACGGTGGCTTCGCTCGCCCGCGCCATCGGCAACCACGGGAGCAGCCGATTGTAGAACTCGACGCGCCCCGTCGCGGGCTGCGTGAGCATCAGAATGGGCAAAGGGGTGGTCGTACTCGGCAGCAAGTAGATGGTATCGCGCACGCACAGAACCGAGGGCGCCACGACGTCGGTCAGCGGCCAGCGCGAGGGCGTGATGTGCTGCCATGTGCCCAGGTCGCGCGAGCGCCAGTAGCCGTCGCCGATGGTCTCGAACAGATAGTACGCGCCGCGCTGCACCACGATGACCGGATCGGCGCCGGAGCGATACGAGATCCCCTCGTTGTGCTGCTCGAAGTTGTAGCGGTAGTCGATGTCGATCGGATTGGCGTACGAGCGCGGATGGGGGGGCGTAGCTTGCGCCAACAGCAACAGGACGATGGGGCTCACGGGGCCTTGACGATGCTCGGATTCAAGAGAATTCTACCCGTCCCATGAAACAGCAAGACCTCACCCGGCGCGGCTTCCTCGCACAATCTCTGGCGACCGTCGGCGCCACCACCCTGCCCCTGCCGGCGCACGCGGCTCCCGGCGCCACGCGCCTGAACGTGGTATGCGTCGGCGGGCATCCGGACGACCCCGAGTCGGGGTGCGGCGGGACGCTGGCCCGCTACGCGGCGCTGGGGCACGCGGTGACGATCGTCTATCTCACGCGGGGCGAGCGCGGCATCGACGGCAAGTCGCTCGACGAAGCGGCCAGAATCCGCTCCGCCGAGTGCGAAGCTGCGTGCAAGATCATCGGTGCCAAACCTCTCTTCTTCGGTCAAATCGACGGCGCGACCGAGCTGACGCACGCGCATGTGGACGCGATGCAGCGACTGCTCACCGGCGCGAGTCCCGACCTGCTGTTCACCCATTGGCCGGTGGACACGCACATGGATCATCAGGTCGCGAGCATCCTCACGATTCGCGCCTGGATGGGGCTCCGCACGCCCGCGCTCTACTTCTTCGAGGTCAACAGCGGCAGTCAGACAGAAGGCTTCTTCCCGAACACCTACGTGGACATCTCGTCAGTGGTCGAGCAGAAAAAGACCGCTCTGTTCGCCCACGTCAGCCAGGATGGCCGGGGCATCTGGCGCGAGCACCACGAGATCATGGCGCAATGGCGCGGACGCGAGATCGGCGTGGCGGCCGCCGAAGCGTTCGTCCATTTGAACCGCGACCGTCACGCGATCGATCTACCGGGCCTGTAGTGAGTCAGCGGGAAGCCATTGAAAGGAATCCCGCGCGCTGTAGAGCAGCTGCCCGCTGCCTGAGCGGACGGTGACGACCGCGCTCAACACCGCGACATCGAGCCGCTCGGTGGCCACGCGGGTGAGAAACCTGCCGTCGACGGTGACGGTGCCCACGTGCGGGTCGTCACATTTTAGATGAATGACATCCGGTTTGATCACCGCCTCGGTGCAGGCGAGCGCCTGCTCCGTTCCGGACGAGGTCGACGCAAACGTGACGTACGGGTCCGGCCGCAGGGTGAACCCGGCGAACCGGTAGCGACCCAACGTAAAGCGATAGCCCGGAACATAGGTCCCTTCGGCATCCGCTTGCAGCGGCCGTGCCGGCGGCTTGGCGGCCGGGGGCGGCGGTTGTTCGACCTCGGGGGGCAGCGGGGTCAGCAACAGCCACACGACGCCAATCGCAAGAAGAAGAACGACCGCGCCGAAAACGAGCAGCCAGCGACGGCGGCGCACGCTATTCCGGTGAGACAGCCGGTGGGTTAGACGGGGGCGGCAGCCCGACGCGGGCAGCGATCGCTTCCATTTGCCGGCCGCGCAGGCGGGCCCAGCGCGGCAGCCGCAGTGCGCCGCTTGCGATCATTCCCACGCCGACCACGAACAGAAACGCGATACCCGGCGCGGCGTCTGCCACATGGCCGCTGAGCGCCGTGGACATCGCGAGCACGGCTGAGACACCAATGGTGGCGGTGCCGGCGCCGATGGAGGCTCGGGCACCACCGTGGACGGTGCCGAACCGGAGCCGGTGCCCCGTTTCCGTCGGCTCGAGCAGCACCTGCAGGTTGCCATTGGTCCACTGGCGCAGCGAGCCGTCAGAGCGCGTCACGCCGCGCGCCTCGAACACTTCGCGCAGCTGCACCACCAGCCGCTCCCACTCCGCGTCGCTCAGCCGCCGATTCAAGTCCACCGTGCGCCGCACGCCGATCGGCAGGCCAAACAGCGTGCGGGCGTCGGGCCCACGGCGCACCTCGAGCGCCCGGGCGGCCTGCGCGATCGCGTCCGCCGGGATGCCGACTTCGCGACCGATCGCCTGCAGGTCCGCGAGCGTCAGGCCTTCGTCGCGCGGCACCTCGCGCTGGGGAGCGGGAGGGGGGCCTTCCGTTGCGGCGCGGAAAATCGCCGCGATTTCCTTGTCGTTGTATCGCCGGTCGGCCATGCAGGCTAAGATATCACGGGCGCTTGCGCAGGAACACGTGCGTCGCGCGCTCACCGGCAACGTGCTTCACGGTTTCGTAGCCGAGTGCGGGCAGATCGATGCCCGCCCAGAGCGCCTCGCCGTGGCCGAGCACTACCGGCCGGATCGCCAGGTGCAGCTCGTCGATGAGTCCGGCGCGCAGGTATTGGCGGATGGTGGACACGCCGCCCCCTACCCTGATGTCACGATTTCCCGCCGCCGCCTTGGCGCGTTGCAGCGCGCTCTCAATGCCGTCGGTGACGAACACGAACTCCGTGCCGCCTGCCATGCGAATCGGCGATCGCGTGTGATGGGTCAGGACAAACACCGGTGTGTGATAGGGGGGCTCGTCTCCCCACCATCCCTTCCAGTTGTCGTCCGGCCAGGGCCCGCGGATGGGACCGAACATGTTGCGGCCGAGGATCCAGGCGCCCAGTCCTGTCATGCCCTGCGCGGCCAGTTGATCATCGACGCCCGTCTCACCATCGCCGGTGCCATGCATCTGCTGCCAGGTCCTCGTGGGGAAGAACCAGTCCATCAGCCGCTCGCCGCCGACGCCGATCGGGTTCTGGAGATCCTGGTTCGGTCCCGCGCCGAAGCCATCGATCGACACCGCGAAGCTGCTGACGCGCAGTTTCGACATCAGCGTCGTCAGGGCGTGTGATCGCGTGTGGCCCAGTCGCAGAACGCCGCGTCGAGGCCTTTCTGCCGGCCGTCTTGGTCGTCAGGGGCCGGAAAGGGCGTTCGGAAGGTGAAGGCGTGGGGCGTCGGGCCGTGCTCCTTCAGGTGTTGCAGCCGCTCTCGCGCATCCGCGACGCTGGGGATCTGCCCGGCCGGGATCCACCACAACGCGAGAATCGGTCCGGCGATCGGCTCGAACCACTGGTGCCGGCCGCGCAGTGAATCGACGTGCCGGCTCCTGTAGACGAACTGCTGCAGCGCCTCGAGCGACTCCCACACCGACATGTTGATGGCCATGAGGTCGTCGTCGGGGTACGGTCGGATCGCCGTGGCATTGCCGTCCTCCGTCTGCAGCCGCCACACGAAGCCGGGACTCTGATCGGCGAGCGCGTTGATGGGATCGAGCTGCGTCCGGAAGCCTTCCATGATGGGCGATGCGAGCGGCGCCCGAAACCGTCCAATGTTCACCTGCGCCAGATGAAAGTGGCTCACGGGTCTCTCCGCATGGGTTCCCTAATCTACGCGCCGACTCTAGTTTGTGTGGCCGGTGGCCACGAAACCAGGCCCTCACCGCGTGTGCGTGATGGGCGTGTCCGGCGCGGGCAAGACGGTGGTCGGGACGCTGCTCGCCGCGGCCCTCAGCGAGGCGTACGTGGACGGCGACGAGCTCCACCCCGCTGACAACGTGCGGCGCATGGCGGAGGGGATTCCCCTCACCGACGACGATCGCCGCGGGTGGCTCGCGGCGATCGCCTCGCGCGTGGCGGCTGCCAAGCGGGCCGGCACCGGCCTCGTGGTCTCGTGCTCCGCGCTCAAGCGCTCTTACCGCGATATCCTGCGCGGCGCTGATGCCGAGCTGCGCTTCGTGCACTTGACGGGGAACCCGGCACTGATCGAACAGCGCCTGCTGAACCGGCCGGGTCATTTTATGCCGCCGATGCTCCTGGGCAGCCAGCTCGCTACGCTCGAAACCCCCGGCGCCGACGAGCACGCCTGGACATTCGACGTGGCCGACACACCGCAAGCGATCGTCGCGCAGATCGTGGCGCGGCTTTCCTGAGTACCGGGCCCATTCCCCTCAACCTGGTCTACGCCCTGCTCGCCATCGGCGTGCTGATCCTGCTGATCGCACGCTTCAAGATCCATCCCTTCGTCGCGCTGGTCGCCGTCTCACTCGGCCTCGGTGCCGCCACGGGCATGTCGCCCGCCGGCCTCGTGAAGGCGTTTCAGGACGGGGTGGGGGCCACGCTGGGGACGATTGCGGTCGTGGTGGGACTGGGAACGATGCTGGGAAAGATGATGGCCGAATCGGGCGGGGCCACGCGCATCGCGACCACGCTGATCGGCTGGTTCGGCGAGCGACGAGTGCACTGGGCACTCATGGTCGTCGCGTTCATCGTCGGGATTCCGGTCTTTTTCCAGGTGGGCTTCGTCCTGCTCATCCCGCTCGTGTTCACGATCGCGCGCCGCACCGGGACTTCCCTCGTCAAGGTCGGCATTCCGTTAGTCGCCGGGCTGTCGGTCGTGCACGGCATGGTACCGCCGCACCCGGCGGCGTACCTGGCGGTGACCACCTTCGGCGCCGACATGGGTCGCACCATCTTCTACGCGCTGCTCGTGGGGCTGCCCACGGCCGCGCTCGCCGGCCCGATCTACGCCGTGTGGATCGCCCCCCGCATCCCGCTCCCGCGCGACAATCCGATGGCCGCGCAGCTCGAGGGAATCGAGGCGACGGATCCGGGCGCCGCCGCGGCGCTGCCGGGCCTCGGGTTGTCGCTGTTCACCATTCTCGTTCCCGTGCTGCTGATGGTCGCCGCCAGCGTGGGAGACGTGGCGCTCGCCCAGGGTAGTCCCGCGCGTACGGGGCTCGACTTTCTGGGGAACCCGATCATCGCGCTGCTGCTCAGTCTGCTGTTGGCGTTCTGGTTTCTGGGGATCGCGCGCGGGATCAGCGCGGCGCGCATGCTGTCCATGGTCAACGAGTGTCTGGCTCCGACTGCCGCGATACTCCTCATCATCGGCGCCGGGGGCGGCTTCAACCGGGTGCTGATCGAGAGCGGGGTCGGGGCGTCCATCGCCGACGTGGCGATGCGGTCGCACGTGTCGCCCTTGCTGCTCGCGTGGGTCGTCGCCACGCTGGTGCGGGTGGCGACCGGCTCGGCGACCGTGGCCATCACGACGGCGGCGGGGATTGTGGCGCCGATTGCCGCGGCCACACCGCACGCCAGCGCCGAGCTGCTCGTGCTGGCGACCGGCGCTGGCTCGCTCATGCTGTCCCACGTGAACGACTCCGGCTTCTGGCTCATCAAGGAGTATTTCAACATGACCGTCGTACAGACCCTCAAGACGTGGACCGTGACCGAGACGATCATCGGCGTGGCAGGGCTGGGCTTCACCCTGCTGCTCAGCCTCGCCGTGGGCGGGTGTGCAGCTGCCCCTGCCTCTGATCAGCGCTGGATCGATGCGACGGCGACGCTCGATTCGGCGACTACCCCGGTGTACGCAGGCGACGCCCCCATGACGTTCCATTTTCTCAAGGACATGCGGCGCGGCGACCCGCTCACCCTCTCCGTTTTCTCGCTGGGAGCGCACAGTGGGACGCATGTCGACGCCCCAATGCACTTCGTGCGCGATGGCGCGCCCGTGGACCGGATCCCGCTCGACGCGCTGGTGGGACCGGCGCGCGTGGTCCAGATCGCCGATAGCGTGCAGGCGATCGACGCCCGCGAGCTCAACGGCCATCAATGGAAGGGCGCGGAGCGGGTGTTGTTCCGTACCCGCAGCACGGCGCGGCGCTGGATGAGCTCGGCGGAGTTTCACCGCGACTTTGCCTACATCGCGCCGGATGCCGCGCAGCTCATGGCGGACGCGGGCGTCAAGCTGGTGGGGATCGACTACATCTCGGCCGAGCAGTTCGCCGCCCCGGCGCCGCGCACCCATCAGATCCTGCTGGGGCGCGGTACGCCGATCGTGGAAGGCTTAGATCTGACCGACGTCCCGGCGGGGGACTACGATCTCATCGTCTTGCCGATGAAAGTGCGTGGCCACGAGGCGGCACCGGCGCGAGCGATTGTGCGGCGGCGGTAGCGTCAGACGCTTTCGCCAGGCCCAGCGGAGTCTCACTTGAGCTGCCGCAGCGCCGCCGCATCCCATTCGAGAATCACGGGAGGGTCCACGTTGTAGTCCGAATAGCGGAGCCACCGCGGGGCCGCTCGGAAGTAGGTCAGGCCCGGCCACTGCTGGCGCTCCCGACCGTCGGGGAAGACGCCGAAATACAGCTCAGTGAGTCGCGCCCGCTCGGCACCCTGGGGCTCATCGGCACGACCTTCGTATTGCACCGTGCGTTCGTCCGTCCCCTCGAGGCTGCCGATCACGAAAGCGATCTCGGGCCGGCGGCGGAGGTTCTGGCCTTTGCGCGAGGAGCCGAGCGTATCGAAGACGATCTCGAACTGGTCGGAAACCGCAATTCCCACGACCGCGCTTTGTAGCGCGCCGTCGGGGTGGAGCGAGCTCTGCACGGCGTAGCGACGGCTGCGCAGAAACGTCAGCAGCGCGTCGCGTGTGATGGTCACTTCGCCGGCACGAGGTAGTCGTGCGCGCCGACGATCTGCCAGCCCCTGCCCCGCCGGACCCAGGTATCGGTAAATCGATAGCGGCGATTGAACGGCCCGTGCGCGCCGTGACCCGCGATCACGAGCCATCCCGTGACGATGGCGGTCGTCCCGAACTGATGCACGCGCATCTCCTCGTTGTGCGCGGCGTCGACCGTGTCCGGCCCGCCCCCAGCGACGTCGTGCAACACGTCGTCGCGACCGACCGTGCGATCGTCCTCGGTGTACACGAATCCGTCCGCCAGCAAGTGCCGAAACAGCGCGACATCCCGGCGCGTCAACCCGACAGCCCAGTCGTCCTCAAGGCGCAGCAGCACCCGCGCTTCGGTATCAGACGCGGTCGGAGTCTGGGCGGGGACGAGAGGGGGAGCGGTAGCGGCGAGCAGGAGGACGACACTGAGCAGGCGCATAAGGGCTCCGCCTAAGCTGCGGGCGACTTGCCGGCGGCCGCAAGGTAGTCTGCGAGCCCACGCAGCCGGAAGTCGAAGTCCTGGGTGAAGCGTGCTCCGTCCGCGACTGGTCCCCCGGGCGCCTCACCCAGCTGGACCTGACGTCCAGTGACGTCCTCGACCAGCCGGGCGAGCTGTCGCGCTTCCCACACCTCCGCGGGACCGTTGTAGACGGGCCATGGAAGCTCTGGTGCCTCCACCAGCACCTGCAACATGCGAGCGACTTCGTCGACATGTGTGAGGCATAACCGCGCGGTGGAAGCGAACGGCAGGACGATGGACCGCCCGGCCGGCGTCGCTGCCGCGTCACAGATTTCGGAGCGCCACCGCGACGTGGGACTCCTGACACCAGGACCGATCACGCGCGCGATGCGCAGCGCGACGAAGCCGAAGCTCGCCGTCGCGACACCCTCGCCGACCAGCTCCACAGCGCGCTTCGCGGCCCCGTATGGTTCATCCGGTACTGCTGGATCGATTTCAGTCAACGCACGGGAGGATGCATATCCGCGGTACACGCTCAGCGAGCTGCCGAACACGAAGCGTCTCACTCCGTGCTCGACCGCGTGGCGCAGCACCTCGAGCGTGCCCGTCAGGTTGACGTCGATCGCAGCGAGAGGATCTGCCCGGCAGGCGGTGGGAAGGACAGCGGCGAGATGCACCACGCTGCGGATGGGGAGGGAGTCGAAGAGTCGCGCGATCTGATCCCGATCTCTCAGGTCGCACCGCTCGACTCCCTGGAGCGAATCCGCTTCGCGGTCGACCGCGACGACTTGATGGCCGGCGGCGCGCAGCAGCGGACAGACCCGCGATCCGATCTGGCCACTCGCCCCGGTCAGCAGCACCGTCGTCAATGCGCGGCCTTACCCTCGTGAGCTGCGGCATGATGCGCGCCACGCTGAAACGCGAGGAATTCATGGATCGCCGTGATCGCTTGCGGATCGGTGCTGTGCAAGCGCACTTCGCCTCCCCGCGGTCGCTCGACCACGCCATAGCTGATCGCCGCCCGGCGCGCTGCCATGACTGCGGTTCCAGGCACGACCTGCGCGTGCACCTGAAACGGCTGGGCGAAATTCCCTTCCCGAAACGCGGCGGCAATGGTCTGCATGTGCTGACGGATCGTGGCGATCCCGGCGCTGTCTTGCGGGTCAGCGCGCTCCAAGATGATGCGCCCGCCGTCGGGCAGGTCCTCGAATACGTGGGCGGACGTGTACTGATCGACCCCCATGACCACCTGGCCGCGCGCCTGCGTCGCGGCGAAGGCACCGTCAGCGTCCTGCTGTGCGTGGGCCTTCGGCTCCCCTGTGCAACCGCCGAGGAGCGCGACGACGGCCACGATCGGAGGAGTGAGACGAGTCCTCATGATCCGCCAAGCCGCCGCTCCTCGCGCGCCTTGCCAAGCATGCGCTCGGCGAAATCGAGCCGCTCCTGTGTGTCCACAAGGTCGTGTTGGAGGCTCTCGACCGTGCGCTCGAGCGCCTCGATCCGGGCGGTGGCATCGGCCGGCAGGGATCCCGTACGGGCGGCACGCAGCCGGGCCACCTTGACGAAGGTGACAGCCGTGATCGCCACGAACGTGATGAACGTCAGTGGAGCAATAACGTCACTCGGGTCCACGTCGCGCTCCTCGGTCAGGCGTGAGCTGCACCATGATGGCCGTCATGCCCTCGTCGCTCCCCTTCGAGTGTAGTTCCCCCCGCTCGAGGTAGGCCCCGTGACCCACGCTGAGGCGCTGGCGCCGACCATCGGCCCCGGCAATCCACCCTGCCCCGTCCACCACGAGGAAGAGCTGCTCAAAGCCTGTCGGATGTGGGCCGATGGCGCCGCCGGGCTCAAAGCGCAGGCAGTACACATACGATTCCCCGTCGCCCTGCGCGAGCCGAACGCTGGTGACCGAGTGGCTGCCCAAGTCCTCAACCGGCACGCCGTGCAGCGCCGCGAAGTCCAAGGTGCGCATGCATCAACGATAACCCCCGGCGACAGCACGCATGAACGCCCCCGCGGCACGCTGCGCCTCGACCCGCGGCACGAGGGACGAGCTCGCGCATGCGCTCCGCAGCGTCAGGTACAGCTCGATCGCGGCCTCGAGCGCACGCGCGACATCAGCGGGATCATAGCGGGAGACGGTCCGCTCAAGCTCTCTGACACGCCGGGGCGCATCCCGCTCGAGCTTGCGCACGCCATTCGGCTGGGCGCCGGCTGCTTGAAGCGCCAGGGGTCCGAGTACGTGCCCCCGGAGGTACGCGAGCACGTTCAGGCATTCGAACAGCTCGCCCCGCGCCAGCTTGCTCGCGGCGTAGTGCACCCACACCCAGAAGCGATCTTCGATCCACTGGAGATCGGGCGTCGGATACTGCGCCGGAGTAGCCGCGAGGCGGCGCTGGACGAGGCCGCTGCGGTCCCACAGCACCACGGGGTCCTCCACGCGAGTGTCCAGGGCGTCCACGGGGAGGAACTTCAGGTCGACGTGAATGAGCGGCGGGCCGTACAGACAGATCAGCAGTCGCGGCTCGCCCACGTGCTCCCCCGTGAAGGCCGCCAGCAACGGGCCCAGCGTCGCCGCGAGCGCGGCTCGTTCATCGAGCAGGCGGGGCCAATGCGTGGGCGCGACCACGACCACGAGATCGAGGTCCGAGAACTCATCGAGCCGGCCGCCGATGAACGACCCTCCGGCGGCAAGCGCGGCGATGCCCGGATGGCCGCGCAGCGATTGCGCGATCCGCGCCAGCAGCGACCGGTGGAGATCGGGGAGCGCGGCGGGCCAGGACGCCTCCGGGAGAACGAACTCCGACGGCGTCACTTCCTACGCAGCGGGCTCATGCTTGGGCTTCCACAGCGCAGCATCGAGGATCGACCAGAGATGGATGATCCAGCCGAGCAGCAAGAACCACAGCACGCCCGCCAGCACGAATTGCAGTACCGCGATCATCAGGCGCCCTTGCAGCAACTGCCCCAGGCCGGGCACGAAGAAGCTACACAGTGCGGCGATGACGTTTCCGGCCGATCCCTGGCCCGCCATTTGGCCTCCACAGGAAATAGCGTTCGACCGCTCGGTACGGAAGTCCCGAACATAACGTTTCCCGCGGAGCATCGCGTCAGCCTGCGATCTTGTGAATGGCAACGTGGTCATCTCTCCTGTGTGTTTGCCCCTAACGACTGCTGAGGTCGCGCAGCAAGAGGAGGACGGGCGCCTCACGGCGCCCCCTCCCGGTTCCCGACGTAAACAATTGGCCCGTGACCACGATCCGCTGGCCGACGAAGCGCTGCACCCGCTGGCGCAGCGAGTCGCCGACGATGGCCAGCCGGATCTCCCGCACGTCACTGCGCGGATCGTTGTACAGCCAGGAGGAGGAATCGGGCTCGACGCAAATGGCCTCGTCGAGCGTGACCGTGAAGGGGCGGTTGGGTCCGGTCCGCAACGTGCCTGAGAGCGTCACGACCGCCGGGCCGTAGCTTGAGCACGGGAGTGCCGCGAGCAAGAAGATGAGGGCGATCACGAGTGGCCTTACTTCTTCGTGACCGTCTCCTCACGCAGCACCTTCTTCGAGAACCAGAACACCAGCCAGGCGACGATGAGGAAATCCACCGCCGCTCCCAGGACCGGGCCCAACAGCAGACGGATGGGCCCGATGTTGACGGTGGCCGTGCGCCACGCCCCGCCAGGAATGAAGAACGTCACGATGGGCATGAATATCCCTTCCACCAGCGCGCTGACGAGCGCGTTGGCCTTCCCCCCGATGATGACCGCGATGGCCAGCCCGATGACGCCGTACTGTTTGAGAAACGCCAGGAACTCGCCTCGCATATGTGGCTCCTCGATGAGTGGTAGTGTGCTCGCTCGCTACACCGCTCCCGCCAGTGGCCCCGTGGCGAACGCCGACCGGGTCAGTTCGTACACCACGCGCTCGCGCCCCTTCGCGTCCGGCCTCGTCCCGATATACACGCCGCCGATCTTCTCCACGGCACGCCGGGAGCGGCGATTCTCAGGCCCGATGATGAACAGCACGCGGTCGACGGTCTTGAACGCGTGCTCCAGCATCAAGCGCTTCATCTCGCCGTTGTACCTCCCACCCCAGCAGCGCCGCGCGAGAAAGCTCCATCCGATCTCGACGACGCTCTGGACCGGGTCGAGGTCGTGATAGCGGGACGAGCCCACGATCTGGCCGCTGGCGCGTTCGATCGCGACCAGCGCGCCGCCCGAATTCAGCGCGTCGGCAAAGAAGCGGCGGAACACGTCCTCCTGGTAGCGATCGGAATCCGGGTGCTGGGCCCAAATGAGGGGATCTGAAGCGACGTCGAACAGCTCGGTCCAGTCCTCCGCCCGCAACGGCCGCAGCTCGAGGAGCGCTCCCACGAGGGTCGGCTGTGGATCGAACATTACGGCTCGTCGAGGAACGGAACGACCAATCGCGCCACCATATCGGTCGCGAGGAGATTGTAGTGGGTGGTCCCCGGCACGATCGCGAGACGCCTCCCCGCGGGGCGGCCTGACCCGTCCAGTCCGGCGTCGCGCTTTCCCCCGCCCAGCAAACCCCACATTTCCATGATATGCGCGGGCGTGACGGCATCCGCGTCCGCGAACACCAGCATTGTCGGTTGTGTGAGCTTCGCGACATCCGCCGACCAATCGTAGTTCTGCCGCTCCATGTCACCGATCTTTGCGAACAGCGTGGACCAATTCACGCCCGGGTACATCGCGGCGAGCGGCGATTGCTTCATGGCGGCACCCGCCTCGGGGCCCATGTGATCGAAGACCGCCAGGACCTCGGGGTAGAATCCGGTGCGCTTGATGGGACTCGACACGACCACCAGCCGGCGCACCACCTGGGGATGCCGAAACGCGGTCTGCAGCGCGACGCCGCCGCCCAACGAGTATCCCAGGACGTCGGCCCTGTCCACCTTGAGCTGCGCCAGCAGCGCGGCGATGTCGTCGGCCATGAGCTCGGAGCGCAACGGCCGGTCGATATCCGCTGTGTGACCGTGCCCCTGGAGCTCGACCGCGATCACCCGCCGTCCCGCGGCGAGCACGGGAAGGTTTGGCCCGAACATCGCGATCCCACCGACCCCGCCGTGCAGCACGACGAGCGGCGTCGCTTTGGCATCGGCCGGACCGTGCAGCTCATAGTACATGCGCAGGCCGTTGACGGCTGCGTACTGTCCACCGACCTGCGCGCGCGTCACGTTCGCCATCAGTGTCAACACCGTGATGAGTGAGACCGTTTTATCAGTCGGCATCCGGGACCCCCTCGAAGAACTCCACCACACCCGTACCCAGGCAATACTCGGCTCCGACGATCAGCAACCCGTCGCGCGCGGCCAGGTGCTCGAGAATGGCCGACCCGTGCCGCAAATGGTCGGCCGCGGCGCGGATGTTCGCGCGCACCGCGTGTGCGATCAGCGCCTCCGGCTGCTCGCGCAGCGGCGTGGCCAAGAGCGGCTCCACGGCCGGTCGAATCCGGTCGACAATCGCCCGCAGGCCGGGCGATGGCTGCGGTGCCGCGTGGCGCAGCTCCTCGATGGTCGCGGTCACGGCGCCGCACTCGGTGTGGCCCAACACGACGACCAGCTTGGTGCCGAAGCGCGCCGCCGCGAACTCTACGCTCCCCACTTGCGAGGGCGCCACAATATTGCCGGCTACCCGAATGACGAACAGGTCGCCGAACCCTTGTTCGAATATCAGCTCGGCGGGAACACGCGAGTCCGAGCAGCCGAGCACGATGGCGAAGGGCGCCTGTCCGTCCGGCGCGAGGCGACGGGTGTGCCTGAGCGCGCTTCCGGGGTCCGCAATGCCGGCCACGAACTGCCGATTGCCCGCTCGCAACCGCGCCAACCCTTCCGCAGCAGAGATCACTTGGAGTGCGCTCCGTCGGGGACGCGACCGCCGCGGAACAGCGCGCTCCAGTGCTCGCGGTCGCTCGCGCTCAGTACGCCGAGCTCGGCCATGATCTCGCGCGCAAACTCCACGTCGCCCAGCCCCGTCGCGGTGATCAACCCGCGATCGCGCACCGCCGGCGTATCGACATAACCGGCGGCATCGGCGTACGCGGGGACCTGTCGCTGCAGGTACGACAGGCCGTTGCTCGTATGGCGCCGCCCGCGCAGCAGCCCCAGGCGAGCGAGCACCGTCGTGGCCGCGCAGATCGCTGCGATGGGCACGCCCTGGCGATCGAGTAGGTGCAGCAAAGCAGCGAGTCCCGGCTCGATCGCCTGCTGCTCCCACCGATCGCCTCCCGGCAGAATGAACACGGCAACGTCGGTCGGATCCACGGCGGTGAGTGTCCTGGTGGGCACCACCGTCACGCCGCCCATCGAGGAAACAGGGTCCGCCGTGAGGCCGACGACCTCGACACGATAGTGGCCATGACGGCGCAGCTCCGCGACCGCGTGCGCCGGCTCCCAATCGGCGTCGCCCGGGCCGACGAGGAGGTAGACGCCCGTGTCCGAGGCCCCCATCAAGCGCCCTCGCGATCGCGTCGCGGGCCGAGTGCGATCAACGCGAGGCCCACCACCAACAGAGCGATTGCCACGCCCAGGAGAAGGGGGCAGCTCGAGTCTTCGTACGATGGCCATCGCCTCCTCGTAGTCCGCATCGTCGCCCACGGCGACGCGTACCTGGCCGGCGAACCCCAGGTACCCGGGCGCCTGTTCGTCCAGCAGCACCGCTTTGACGCCCCGGGCCTCGAGCGCAATCTGAATGCCCTGCGCGTAACTGACGGAGTGACTGCGCAGCAGTTCTTTCGCGCGCGGATGTCGGCCATAGTCGCTCAGTTGACGGTAATCGTGCCCGACATGCCAGAATGAAAGTTACAGTGGTAACCGATCATGGAGCCGTGCGCGTCGCCGGATCCCAGTGCTCGTCCGCCTTCCCATCCTTGAAGCGCCACATGTCGAACCAAGTGGTGGTGTACCCCTGTACGTCGTGCACATACGCCACTACCACGAGGTCACCCTCAGCTACCACCGACACGACCTTGGTCTTCATCTTCTCCGGGACCGGCACGGGCTTCACCTTCCTGACTTCGGTAAAGTACTTCACCACGCCCGCCCGTCCGGACGCCGCGTTGGGATTGTGCTGGATGTACCGCTCCGTGAGGTACCTGTCCGCGAGCTCCCAGTGCCCGGCCTCGAGCAAATCCTTCACGATGTGGTAGGCGGCTTGCTTGTTCCGATCGAGCGTGAGGTCACTACTGTGAAACAGGGCGTCCGGGTCACTCACGCCGGCCACCGGTTCCTGGGCATGCAGCGAAGTGCTGCCGAGCCACAACGCCGCGACGAAGAACAGACGGCGGCCACGCCGCATGGATTCCCTCCGTTCTTGAGACGTGATATGCAGACGCGGCGAGCTCAGACGATCGGCGCACGGAAACATCGCAGCACCGAATCATCCTGCATCAGGTTGGTCGGGCGATGCGCCATTTGCCGGGACAGGGGTAGAGATCACCGGGGGTCGCGATCGTCCAATCATCCGCGGGCGCAACGCACGCGGTGTGATCATCGCCGACGATGAGATAGATCGGGAACTCGAAGCCGTCATCCAGACGCGAATACGGCGACCGGTGCCAGGCCGTCAGGTTGGCGAACTTCTCGAGGTGATCGATCCGCTTGGTGTTTACACCCGGCGTTGGGGAGGTCTTCCACTCCGGGAGCGGGTTGCCACCGCACGCGACGAGCAGGACGAGCGTCAGGGCAAAGGGCATTCTCACTCTGCGCCCTTCGCGCCACCGCACACGGCTGCGGCGATCGCTGCATCGAGACTGCCGCGGGTCGGCTCAATCCACCGGGGGGAATCGAACACCACAGCCGGTCGACGGGCGGAACGTGAGCCGTCGAATACGGAAACATCTTGCGTCGAGAGCACGCGACTGGCAGGCCGCGCGCAATCCACCTCCCGCCATTCGATATGGATGTCCGCGAAGTCCGGCACGCCCGTGGCGTGGGTCAGCCGCAGCCACACCCGGCGCTCGTGACTGGTGCCTGCTGCGGCGGGTACGGCGCCGGTGTCGAGCTCCACCTGGGCATCGGCACGCTTGAGGATCGTCGCCCAATAGTGGGTCGGCGGGCTTTGTTGGGCGCCCAGTGGCGCCGCCACGACGGCCAGGAGGAGCAACGCGGGCTTCGAACGCGTCACACGCTCACGTCGCTCGGGAACAGCAGGGCTGCGGCAAAGGTGACGACCGCTACGCCCGACAGAATAGCAGTCGGCCGGGTGAACCCCAGAAAATGCAGCTGCAGAATGACGGTGACCACAGGCAGGCACCCGGCCAGCTCCAGGATCCACCGTGCCGCGGCAACCCGGCCCAGCGCGACCACGGTCACCATGCTTCCGAGCACGAGCATCGCGGCGGCGAACGCCAACCACAGGGCGGACACGAGGGGGAGCAGCCCGGATAGGACGCCCTGTGCCTGCCGCACGACCTGCCTGTACTCGTACAGGTGGAGTCCGGCCTCGAGGAAGAACCCGAAGCCTGCCACGCCGGCGAGAACCCTTGCAGTCTGGTGTCGCGTCACGGTTGTCTCACGCCCCGTCCAGTTGGTGGACCGCGCGCTCCGCTTCGCGGATCGAATTGCGGTGGTCCATCGCTCCCGCCAGATCGGTGTTCGCGAACGCGATGCGCCCATGCGGGCTGTTGCGCAGTACGTCACGCGGGGCGGGCTGGCCGTCGGTGCCGAAGAAAAACCCGGGCTGTGGGTTCACGTAGGCGTGTCCCCAGCGGTTGAGAATGATGCCGGCGATATCGCGCCGCGGGTCGAACCCGCCGGCAGCGAACATGTCGCCGAGCTGCTCGCGGAACGCGCGCTCGTAGTGCGCGAACGAGGTGCCGAGCAGCTGCGCCCGGCCGCGACTGCCCTGCTCACCGATCGTCAAGCCAGGTCGCGCGAACAACACTTTGATCGTCAGCACGGTCGGCGCGTCGGGCCCGAAGCGGGGGCTGATCGCACCGACGGTCGCCTGCGTGCGCACGGAAAGATAGTTGCCCAGACCCTCGAACCAGCGACACCCCGACATCCCCATCTTGTACAGAAAGCGCCAGTGGCGCACCGCAATGTTCGCCATCAGGCACGGCGAGCGGTAGAACTGCGCATACGCCGCGCGGTGGCTCTCGGGCAGGTCGGCGACGATGTGCTTGGTCGTCCAGCTGCCGCCCGCCATCACGACGGCGCGTGCCTTGACCGTGAAGAGCCGGTCTCCCTTCCCCGCCGCGTACGTGATCACGACGTGCGGCGCGTGCGCCGGATCGCCGGCATGCGCGACGCGCACCACGGTGGCGTTCAGGCGAATGCGCGTAGCTTGCCCGGCGCGGTCCAGCGCGGTGAACCGGACACGATTCTGCCAGACGGCGTCGACGCTGCGCGGGCCGGCGAACGCGTCGGGGATGAGGGTCTTCACCATGAGGCGGGCGAACCCACTGTTGCCGTCGGGAAACATCTGATCGCCCAGCTCGCGGTCGCCGTCGCCGGGGAATTGCGTCTCGATCGCGTAGTTGCAGTACGCCGACAGCACGTCGGGCCCCAGACCGTAGCCACCGCCTTCGACGGGCGACAAGAAGGTCCGCACCGTCTCACGACTGATGCGGTGGCGGGCCATCAGATGGTCTTCCAGGGTGATGCGGTCGAGTTGGCGTGAGATGACGTCGCCTTCAGTCTGGGGACGGGGTGGCGCGTCGTCGACGTGCCGCCAGCGCAGCAGGTCCGCTTTCACCGCATCCGAGAGCGGCGCGCCGTCCAGGTTACGTCCCCACGGATCGATCACCCACACGCCGGGACGCTGCCCGAACTGCGGTCCGAAATAGAAGCCATAGTTCTGCGGCTCGTCATACGGGCTGTGCGCGAGCGGCATCTCGGCGCACGTCTGATACTCGAAGGCCGACCGGTCCATGCCGATCAGCTTGTAGAAGCTGTCGGTGTAGCCGCCTTGCTGGGGCACGAGGAAGATCGCCGAGCCCTGGTGGGCGACGACGGTCTGGCCGCCGACGTGGAACTCGTTGCGCTTGGCCTCGCCGCCGAAGATCGCATGGTTATCGAGCACCAGACACCGGCCACCGCGTTTCTGCTGGAAGAACACCGCGGCGGCCAGCCCGCTGATCCCACCGCCCACGCAGACCAGATCGTACATCTCACCGGTGTCGATTGCTGTGGCGATCGCGCGTTCGAAGGCTCCGTCGCGCATGCGATGGGCGGTGGTCATCATGGCGTACATGTTGCCGTGCGCGCGCGCGTAGTCGCCCACGCCGCCGTAGCCGTCCCAGGCAGCGGCGGGCGCGACGGTGCTGGGCGATTGCGAGTGGCGCCCGAGCACCATGCCGGCGCTGGCGAGCAGCGTGCCGTTCAGAAAATCACGGCGCGAGATCGGCTCGTGCATGCCGAGGCGATCGTCGGGCATCCGTGCGGCACCTCGATAAGGAACCTGGCCATGGGTGAGATCCTCCTTTCTTCGCTTGGACTGGCCGCCAGGCGGTCGGCTCGTCACCGCGGCCGCGTGGTGAGCGCCAGGCCCCGGACCCACTCCGAGCGCGCCGCCGCGCTGGCGCGCGCCACGTGACGCGTGTTGAGGAGCACACGTTCCGGGGTGGAGAACGACACACGCAAGACGATCCCGTCAGGCTGTTGCCCCGCTTCCCAGATATTGCACTCGATCGACTCCGGCTCGACGGCGCGATCGTGCGCACGGAAGCGACTCGGGGCCGCCTCGAACCGGAAGGTGAGCAGGCGTTGCTGCGGCTCGGGCCTGATATCGGCGCGGCGTAGCTTGCAGATCGGGAACACGGAGCTGTACACCGCCTTGCCGTCGACCTGGAAGTTCAGACTGAGTGAGTCGGTCGCCGCACAGCCCCCGAACCAATGCCACACGACCTGGTCTCGCCCGGCATGCGCAACCTGGCCCCACGCGGCGGCGGGAATCAGCGCCACCGCAAGCACCGCCGCACACAGCCGCGTACCGGGGTGGCTCCGTACCTGAGCGTTCACGAGGAGAATGCTACTCAGAAGTCGTGGCGCCGTCAGCTTCAGCGCGTGCCCGGCGACTTGCGGCCCTGCCCCGGTCATGTCAAACTAGGCCCGCCTGAAATCGTGTGACGGCGGACGTTCGTCCCGCATCCGCCAATCTATCTCCGTGGGTTGCCATGGTCCGACGTGAACGGCCGCTGCTGCTCGTGCTGGTGCTGGTCACTGCCTGCGGAGAGCACCTCACCGACACGCGCGTGCCGAACCCGCAGTCGGTCTCGGTGCTGACGCAGCACAACGACAACACCCGCGCCGGCTGGAACGCCAACGAAACGGCCCTGACCACGACGAATGTCAATGTGCAGCACTTTGGCGCCCTGTTTACCCTGCCGGTGGACGACCAGGTGTGGGCCCAGCCGCTGGTCGTCGGCAATGTCGCCATCGACAACAGCCATCGCAACGTCGTTTATGTGGCGACCGTCAACAACACGGTCTATGCGTATGACGGCGACGACGGAAAGCTGTACTGGAAGAAGAACTTTACGCCGCCGGGGCAGCGGCCGCCGACCAATACCGATATGACCGGCGCATGCGGCGGGGCCTACACGGACTTCAACGGCAACATCGGGATCGTCGGGACTCCCGTGATCGACCCCACGAGTCAACTCATCTACTTCGTGACTCGCAGTACCGTGGGAGGCAGCGCATTCGTGCAGGAGCTGCATGCGGTGAATATCGTCAACGGCGCTGAAGTTGCCGGAAGTCCGGTGCGCATCACCGCTGCCGTCCCCGGCAACGGCGACGGCAGCGTCAACAACGTCATCACCTTCGATGCCCAAACGCAGAACCAGCGTCAGGGACTGGCGCTGGTGAATGGCAGCGTCTACGTGACGTGGTCATCCCATTGTGACTGGGGGCCGTATCACGGATGGATCCTGGGGTATGACGCCGCGACCCTGCAGTTACGCGTAGTCTACAATGACACGCCGAATGGATACGGTGGCGGACTGTGGGAAAGCGGCATGGGGATGGCCGCCGATGCGCTCGGCAACCTGTACGTCGTGACGGGGAACGGCACGGTGGGCGACAGCATCGATCCCACGAACCCGGCGAATCGCGGTCAAAGCGGTCTGAAGCTCACCCCGTCCGGATCGACCCTCCAGGTGGCGAGCTACTTCACGCTCACCAATTTCCAGGCGCTCAACGACTCCGATGGGGATTACGGCACGATGGGGGCGTTGTTGATTCCGAACTCCAGTTATTTCCTGACCGGCGGCAAAGACGGCAACCTGTATCTCCTCAACAAGGACAACATGGGGGGCTGGGCATCCGGCTCCAACCAGGTGCAGCAAGTCGTGCCGTTGAGTCCCAGCGCCAACATGCACTGCCATGCGGCGTATTACGGCGGCAGTGCGACGGAATTCATTTACGTGTGGTCGGAGAATGATCCCCTGCGCGCGATTCCGTTCGATCGCGGCAGCAACCTGCTGGATCAGACGGGCGAGATCAATTTTCCGGGCGGTCCGACCGGACAGAGCGGCGCGGTGTTATCGGTTTCGTCGAACGGGTCCACGGCCGGAACCGGCATCCTCTGGGCATCGTACGCGATCAGCGGTGATGCGGAACACTCCCTCACCCCGGGGATCCTGCGTGCGTTCGATGCCAGCGATGTCACCCGGGAGCTGTGGGACAATCATCAGAATTTTTCCCGGGATGGCGCGGGGGTGTATGCCAAGTTTGCATCGCCCACGATCGCAAACGGACACGTGTACCTGCCGACGTTTTCCGACAAGCTCGTCGTGTACGGATTGTTGTAGCGCGGGGCGACTCGGAGTCCCCGTCAGCGCGCGCGTTCCCAGACCTCTTCGATCGCCGTACCGTCGGTTTCCTTGCCCGTCTGGTACCAGCGCCCATTCGCGATCCGCAGCGTAAATACCTGCGTCGTGCCGATCAACGGCGCCATGCCTTCACCGAAGCCGTATTTCACGTCCTCCGCATAGTGGCTTCCGTCGAACCGGTACTTGCCGCCACCCGCGAGTGTGATCACACCGTGGGCGTCGTAATAGACGAAGATGAAGTCGGTCGGCGTCACGTGCTTGAGAATCGTGATTCCCGCAGGAACCTCGCTCAGCTTGCCATTCGCCTTCGCCGAGACCAGCCTCCATGTGCCGACCGGGGTCTCCGAGGCCCGTGCCGGACCCCGAGTGATCGCGAGTGCCGTGCTCACGCCTGCGACCAGAGCCAACCCAACGAAGGGCCGTGACCACTGCATGATCCGCCTCCCGTGTCCGGTTAGTGGGATTTTTCAGACGGCGTCTCTCGAGTGTACAGGTCCGCAGACCATTTCAGCGTCTCGCGCCGGTGCGTTCTCCTGAAGCCGTGCTCCGCCAGTACGGCCTCCATGGCAGGCGCTGAATGCACGAAGCCCCGAAACGGATTCCGCTCCACGGCGCGCACCAGATTCTGGAGCCCCACCGCCGCGCGCACGAACCATCGGTCGCGCGGGTACGAGAACGCCAACAACCGGCGGCTGTGCCGTGCCGCCGCCTCGAGCAGTGATCGGTACGCCGGGTAGCAACACACGACCCGATCCATGGTCACGACGTCGGCGGTCGTGACATCGGGCGCAACCGTGACGAAGTCTCCGTGCACGATGTCGACCCGCTGAGTGACATTGCGCCGCGCAGCCTCCTCCTGGGCCGCCGCGACATACGCCGGTGCCGCCTCGACCACCGTCACACGGTCGGCGCCGGCCGCCAACAGCTCGAAGCCGAGCGCCCCGATGCCCGCTCCGACATCCAGCACCGTTTTCCCATTCCCGGCGCTGAGAATGGCATCCCGCAGCAGCCGGGTCGTCGCGTCGAGCCCGCCGGTCCGGTAGCGCTCGAGATCGCGCCGGGCAACGGCGTCACTGAAGTGACGGCCGTTCGCGGTCCAAAAAGAAGGGCAGCAGGAGCTCAAGTGCGCCGTGTCATCACGCAGGGGGCTGCACCTGGTAATGGAGCTGCACCAGTCCATCCTCGAAGCGTTCAACGGACTGCAACTCCAGGAGCACGTGACGGTGCCGCCGCGCGATCAGTGGAATGCCATCCCCGATGAACACCGGGGCCATACTGATGACGAACTCGTCGATCGCCTGCGCGTCGAGAAACGAGGCGATGAGCTCGCCGCCGCCCATCAACCAGATATCCTTGCCGGGCTGGTCGCGGAGCCGGCGAACCAACGGGCCGATAGGCCCATTCACGAACTCCACGCCTGATGGGGTGCCGGCTGGGGGCGCCCTGCGGGAGAAGACGATGTAGCGATCCTTCCCGCCAAACTTCGCCCCCATCCGCACGCTCGCCTCGTAGGTGTTCCGGCCCAGCAGCTTCGTGTCGATCGTCTTGTTGAATGCATTCATGCCGTAGAACCCGGCGGGAGCAGGACGGGAGGTCAACCATTCGAGATCACCATCCGGACGCGCGATGTACCCGTCCGCGCTGGTTCCGATGTGGACGATGACCTTGCGGCGCTTCGTCATGGTTGTCGATCTCCGTTTCCGAGTCACGCGAGCGGCTTGTACCAGGTCTCGAGCTCCGGTCGCCATCCTTGACGCTCGTAGACGGCCTTGGCTCGGGCGTTGTCGGTGAACACCGCGAGGGTCAGCTTCGCAAACCCGCGCTCCCGCGCCCAGTGCTCGGCGACCTCGAGCAGCCCGCGGCCGATCCCCTGCCCCTCCACCTCTTTGGCGACGGCGAGAATCGCGACATGGCCGTGGGCGGCGTTCGTGAAATAGTCGCGCCGGGTCTCCAGGAGTATGACGCCGACCACGCCGGCCCGTGCCTGCTCGGCGACCAGAACCGCGCTATCGCCGGCGGGATGGTGCAGCGCCCCGGCGAGCGCCTCGCGCTCCCGGGCGGCGATTTCAGCCGCCGGGCGCGTCGTCGGCCCAAACGCCGGCAGCCGCGCCGACAGTGCGAGAATGGCGGGCGCATCTGACGTCACGGCGGGGCGAATCGAGAACTGGGCCAATGTGTGCTAGACGGTTTCGGAGAAGCACAGGATATAACCATCGGGATCTTCGACGTGGAAATCGCGCGTGCCCCAGGGCCTCTGCTCCAGTGGTTTGGTGATCGGCGCTCCACGACCGACGAGCTCCGTGTGGAGCTCACCGACTCCCGAGACGGCCAGGTAGGCGTCCAGATGCTCTCCCGATCGACGGTGCGCGCGCTCTGCCGGGAGCTTCGCCGCACACTTCAGGTGGATCACCGCACGATCGCGCGACACGCTCGCGTAGAAGTCCTCGTACACAAAGTCGCATGAGAAGCCGAGGCGCTGCTCGTAGAAGACCACGGAGTCAGCCAGCTTCTCGACCAGGAACTGGGGGGCCGCAGCCGTTATCGAAGCCATGGAGGCACCTCCTGTTCACGCGCCGAACCGGACACGACGGGTCTCCACTTCCTGGCCCGTGGGCCGCGTCAGTGACGCGTACAGCTCGGGCCGGCGCGCCCGCAGCCAGCGCCGTCCAGATGACGTGGGTAAGAGAGATGCGTCTAGATCTGCCACGACCATATCGTCCTGCGACGCGCGCGTCTCGGCGATCACTTCGCCATACGGGTCGAGCACCATCGCGTTGCCGGTGCGGATCTCGTCGTCGTCGGGGCCAATGCCGTTGCTGAACAGCAGAAACATGCCGTTGTCGTGCGCCCGGCTCGGCAGCCAGCGCATGAGCCAGCCCCGCCCTTTGGGCCCGCACAGCTCCGCCTCGCACGCCGCGGGGTCGTCATGTCGCCGTGCCCAGACGGCGGGGTCGATCGGCTTCATGCCGCGCGGGCTCAGCGAATTGCACCCACCCGTCTGATGGGGCGCGAGCAGCAGCTCCGCGCCGAGCAGCGCCGTGGCGCGGGCGTTCTCCACGATGTTGTTGTCGTAACAGATCAGCACGCCCACCCGGCAGCCGTGGGGCGTGTCGAAGACGGTGTACTGGTCCCCCGCGCAGATGATGGGGTGCTCGAAGACGTGCAGCTTGCGGTGGACGGACCACGTCCCATCCGGCATCGCGACGACATAGGCGTTGTACACGCGCCCGTCGAGGGCGCGCTCGAGCAGTCCCGCGCCGATGGTCATCCCGTGCTCGCGGGACAGCCGCAGGAGCTGCTCGGTACACGGCCCGTCGGGGATCGGCTCGGCGAGGGCTGCGAACGCGTGGGCCGAGAGCTTGCGCACGTGCCAGTACCCCGTGAGGCACATCTCGGGGAATGCGATGAGCCGCACGTCCGAGCGGCCGGCCTGCACCACGAAGTGCTGGAGGCGGCCGAGGTTGAAGGTCTTGTCGCCGGCCGCGTGCTGAAACTGGACGGTCGCTACACGGATGTCGCGCATGGACGAATCGCGCCGGCTAACGGAACGTGTAAGCTGCCTGACGCGGGCCGACGCTGCCAGATGCCAAAGACCGCGAGCAGAAGAACACATCGACGCGGCGCGGTGGCATGGGCTCCCTGCTAGGCAAATTCGTAATTCAACACGAACGGGTGCTCGCTGCCATGCCCCAGGGCGGAGCTGCCCTCGCCCCGAAGGCCGCGCAGATCTCCGGTCGCTGAGCCGACGATCACTGCGTAGGACTCCTTGGCCTGGCCGCCCTCGAAGACCCCGGTGCGTTGCAGGACGAGCGAGCCTTGCCGGTCTCCGATTCGTCCCACGATCCGCTCGAGCCCGACGAACGTCGCCGAGCCGTCGCTCCGGTACATCATGAGATATTCGACCTGCCCTTCCCCCTCGACGTCGCCGGTGAAGGTCTTGATGACGCTGGCGCGCGTCAGCTTTGGCACGTCTTTACCCTCGCTATAGGGCTTTTCCTCCCAGCTCTTGATAGCGAACCGAGCATTGGCGGTCTTTTTCATGTGTCCTGGTTCGAGTTGTAGGCAGCAGCCTTCGCGACGAATAGGCCACGACCCGTGAGACCTTGGGGATCGTGCTGTGCGATCAGACCCACTTCCCCAAACGTTCGCAGCAGCTCGGCGGTGACGACCTTGGATCTCAGTGCGGCTCACCCGGACGATGCGGATTCCGCGGACTCCACCGTCCGGACGTTGGTATAGCCCGGCGTCGTGGCTTCGGGAGTGAGCCACGGCTCATCGCCGCCGTTCCTTGCCTAGCCCAGGCCGTCATAAACGCTCGGTTGCCGGCGAGCACGCATCAAGAGATGAATGAGCAGCTCCGCGGCGACGAACAACGCACCAGCCGCCCACCACGGCCAAGGCAGCGCCCGATGACCCGTGAGAAGCGCGCGCGTCGCCAGTGCCCCCGCGTACAGCGCGGAGCCTCCGACGAACCAGATCACCAGGCGCACGAGCAACGGTATGAGGACCTGGCCGGCGATGAGCGGTCGCAGCCCGTTCCGGAAGAGGATCTCGACGTAGTGGCCCCCCAACGTGAACCACAAGGCGAGGAGCGTCGTGATCGGTACGGCGACGAGGCGCCGCTGATACAAGCCGGCCCCGACGCCGACCGCCAGCGCAAGCCCTGTCGTGCGTAGCAGCGTCGTCGACCGCGGTTCGGAGAAGCGTTCCCAACTCTGCTTCACGCTGGCTGCCTGAGCGCCGTCCTAGTCCACCGGAATCCAGCGGTAGGACCCACCGTCCCACACGAGCCAGCCCACACGCCGTGCCGTGTCCGTAGCGTAGAGCCGGTCGGGTGCAAATACGCCGGCGCCATGGGCGTGCCGCACCTGCACCACACCCCATTTCCCGCACGCAACCTGGTCCGCTCCGGCGCCGAACGGCGTGCCCGCCCCGACGATCCGCACGGCGCGGTCGATGGCATGGGTGATCGCGATGCCGCACCGGAGGCCACCGGCATCCTTGACCTCCACGGCCACGTCAACCAGCCCGTCGCGGTCGAAGTCCCCGAACGCATAGATCGGGTTGAGCGTGGAGGATAGCGCGAAGCTCGTGCCGAGACCCGCTTGGCGTAGGGCGCTGTCCGCCCAAAGGGGGATGCCGCCGAACGCGCTCACCGAAAGTTGGGCGCTGGCCGGCGCACCACACGCCAGCAACGCGGCGGCGAGGAAGACTCTCACTATCTGCCCGAAAAGGCGCTGATGTCGAAGCATACCGACGCGGGTCTTCCCTCCGCGCGAGGGAAGACCACGACCTCGTACTTCCTTTTGGCACGTTGAGCCAGCTCTTGCCGATACCCACCATGCCGCGGATAGAAGCGATCCAACCAGCGCCGCTCGGCTTCTATCCCGTGCGCCGAGTCGTCGGCCCGCACGACGACCGCGCCATCGCAGCGAATCGTGTCGGGCATGGCCGCCACCAACTCAGCCGTCGCCTCCATATCGGTATTGAATCGGGACGGAGCCGGACCGGGATTGGGAGAAGGTGCAGTCGCGCACGCCATGACGAGCCCGGCGACGATGACCGAAGTGGTGAAGTTCATAGCTCGAACCAATCTAATGCCGGACCCGTGTTTACGAACTCCGGCGCCAGCCACGGGCTATCCCGGCGCCGAGCAGCAGGCCGACGCCGGACAGCCTGCACACCAGGATGGGGACCCCGGCGACCCCTCCGATCACGGCTCCGGCCAACAGCCCAGACTGCCCACCCGCCCTCCCAAGGACCGACCCATCACGGCCCCGAGACCCGCCGACGCCCACGTAGCCAGGAAGACAGGGATGGGCTTCACGAGAGCACCCGTTTACCGAAGCTGACTGAAGAGCAGTCCAATATACGCCACGAAGCCAGCGGCACAGGCAACGCCGACGAGCCCGCACGCGATCGCGATGTCGGATGATCCGCCCAAGCGCAGTCAGGATCTGCGTGAGGCCGAGACCAATGATGATCGAGAGAAGGATCGACAGATATGAGAAGGCGTCCACAGGTCTCAATCGATAGTGTTACGTGGGCCGCACGCGCGAGGTCGCGCCCTTGCGTCCGCTCGCCGTGAACGCGGCCACACGAATTTCCGCGGCGCCGCGAATTGAAATCGGGCCGCTCACCGGTTCACTTCGCAGCGTCGGCTCGCTGCCGTCGGTCGTGTAGCGGAGCGTGAAGCCGGGCAGCTCGAGACTCGTGTATACGCGTCCGTCTTCCACCTTGAGGCCGGGCGTCGGAATGCGGTAGTTGAGGTTTGCGAGCTCGCGATCCAGGCGCGGGAGCTCGCGCTTGCCGACCGCATTCATGAAGCGGGACCAGGACTCACGGAACAGTGAATCGGACCTGGCGGCGCTGGTCTCTCGCGCCCAGTCTGGATCGGCCGCCCACGCGCGCTCGGCGAGTCCAAAGATCTTGGGCACGAGCATGTACTCGAGTCGCCCGTCGCCCCCGATCGTTTCCGACCACAGGTTGCCCTGGAGCCCCACGATGTGCTCGCGGCCGTAGTCGGTCAGGCGATCCTTGCCGGTAAACACGGCGGGATCGAGCGGATTTCCCGCCCGATCGACGCGCGCGTTGCGGTAATAATCGAACGGGATGAACTCGAATGGCCTCCGGAGGTCGATGTATCCGCCCCAATCGAGGCCGCGCTCGTCGGGATTCTGATTCCACGCCAGATCGAAGTAGAAGTTCGTGACGGGACTGAGCACGACCTCATAGCCACCGTTCGCGAGCCGATAGGCGAGATCCTCGGCGCCCCACCCGGGCACGTTGTTCCAGACGTAGGCGCGCCAGCCGCGCCCGGCGAACTCGGGATTGACGATCGTCGCGGAGCGCCCGTTGAGTCGGGTCTTGCGCACCGCGATTTCTTCCCAGCCCGACAACACGAGCCCGTGAGTCTTCAGGATGTCGGCGACCCGGCCGTAGAACACGTACCAGAGATCATCAACGCTCGTGAGTCCCTGCTTCTGCATGAGTGCCTGGACCGCGGGCGAGCCGACCCACACGCCCTTCGGCACTTCATCGCCGCCCATGTGAATGTGCTTGAGCGGAGCGCCGGCGTCGCGATGCATCGCGACCAGCTCGGTCACGACCTTGTCGATGAAGCGATACGTCGATTCGAGCGCCGGATCCATCACGTTGTCCGGGTAACCCTGGACCGATTCATAGACCGACCGGTCGTTGGGATCGGTGAGCCGGTATTGCTCGTTCCCGGCCGTCGATTTGACGGCCGCGCGCGCGTGCCCCGGCATCTCGATTTCGGGAATCACTTCGATGTGCCGGGCTGCGGCGTATTTCACGATCTCGATGTAGTCGGCGCGCGAGAAGAAGCTACTGCCAAACGGGTGGTCGACCTGGCCGCCGGATCCCCAGGCGGGAGGCAGGAATTGCTTCGAGTCGAGTGTGTGGCCGCGCCGCGCGCCGATCGTGGTCAGCTCCGGGAGCCCCGCGACCTCGATGCGCCAGCCTTCATCATCGGTGAGATGGAAGTGAAATACGTTGAGTTTGTACCGCGACATCAGATCCAGGGTGCGCAACACCGACGCCTTCGGCTGGAAGTTGCGGGCGACATCGAGCATGAAGCCGCGGTAGCCGAAACGAGGGGCGTCGACGATCTGCATCGCGGGCACTGCGACGCCTCCGCGCGCCGGGGCCGGCAGCAGACTGCGCAGCGATTGCAATCCATAGAACACGCCGGCGGCCGACGCGCCGACCACGCGAACCCCGCTGGAGTCGACCGTCAGGCTGTAGGCCTCGGGTGAAGATTGGCCCTGCACGGCGCCGACCTCGAGCCGCACCGAGCCTCCGTATAGCCGGAGGTACTCGGCCGCCAGCGCCGCCTCGTTCGCGAGCTCCGCGGGGGCGTCGATCTTCGGCGTACCGGTGAGCGGCAACTGACCCGCGCCCGGAGTTATCTGGAGCGGAGTGGGCAGAACCGGCGGGAATTGGCTTATGGGGATGTCGCGAACCAGCGAGTCGCGCGAGAACTGCATCTGCGGCGTGACGACGCGGCGCGTGCGCTGGAACGGCGCCGCGACGTAATCGTTCAGCGGGATCGCGGCAGCCGGCGCGCTGTCGAATACGATGTAGGGCCCGTGGGGGGCGAAACTGCGATTGAGCAGAGCATCGGTTCGATAGGGAATCTTGATCGTCCCACCGGGAGCAAGTCCGCCGAACCCACTGGCCGGGGTCAGCCGCCGGAGATCGCCCAGTACGTTCTGGATCTTGAATCCCGGGCCAACGCTGGCCGAGTCGGCTGAGTGCAGCGAGCTGAAGTAGATCGCCCAGCCGGTCGGCGGCAGCGGCCTGGTGTCGCGGTTGGTGAGCGTGAACGTTGCGGTGGTATCGCCGGTGAGCTCCCAGCGGAGCTGGAGGGCGGTTTGCGCGGCGACAGGTCGCGCGCTGAGCGCCAGCGCCGGACCGAGCAAGGCGATGACGAGTCGGTTTCTCATGTCGGAGATTGCTGCGTGCCAGGCGCTGTGTCTAGAGTGGTCGCCCGAAGTAGAGAACATACCCGTCCGTATCCATGACTTCAAAGCCGCGCAGATTGTCTGAGTTGTTACCGAGAGGCTCACGGAACGAAACGCCACGAGCTACGAACTCCTGGGCCAGCGCGTCCGGATCAGGAGCATAGACGTACGCGTCCCAGCGGGCCCAGTGATGCCGGCTGGGGTTCGGCATTGGCTGCACTTCAGGCGTAATAGCCTTCAGCATGAGCGAAACGCCGTCTCGCTGCAGCATGGCGAAATACGGGTCATCGTCGGGACCGAGAAACGTCACCTCGAAACCCAGCCGTTCCTTATAGAATGCGATCGAGCGCATGACATCGCGCACGATGAAGAACGGGGCGATAGAACCAAGTCGTGCCTGAGTGGTTGGCGGTATCATTGGCCTAAGCGCAGCGTTCCCAAACGGCCTGTGCGAGTACTCGGAGTCCGTCCCGCTCAGCGTCGGTCAGTGGTCTGGGCGTGTGACGATCACCCTCAACCAGCCAATGGGTGCCCTTTACCTCCCCATCTGGCTCCACCCGGGCTCCCACGCTCTCTTGGCGTTCGCCACCGGCGCTTGCGACCAAATCGCTCACCATACCAGGGTGGCCAGCGGCGTCGTACAGTCCGACAATCACGCGGAGCCCCGTTACCCCATCTCCGAACACCAGCTGCACCTGGCGCCATCCGGCCAGGGGCTCCTGAGTCATCGAGGAAACGTGGCACTCGCCGCCCTCGGGAGGGAGCGGGCCGAGGAGGGAGAGTGCGCGGCGTGTCGGTGTCCGGGCCACGAATGACGCCTCTTTGGAGAGCCGGCGGCCGCTAATCGACGAACGAACCGAAGGGTCGGTCCGCCAAAGGCTCCGAGCCGAAACGGAGCACGTGGCCGTCCGGATCTTCCACCTGGAGCTCGAGCGCCCAACTGTGATTGACCGGGCGCTGGCGGATCGTGGCCCCGCTCGCTTGGTACTCTCGGTACAGCGCCATGTCGGCCACGCGCAGGATCGGGTCGGCGTGCTCGCAGCGCGTCTTGCGCAAGGCGGGCGCCATATTGTGGTCCTTGGTCACGTGGCATCCTGGATGGAGAAAAGGGGCGCCGCAGAAGAAGTCGTCATGTGGAGATCGTTTCAGGCTGGCTCATACCGCATCGCCACCGCCCCCGAGCCGAACTCCATCCGGCTCACGAGCTTCAAGTCGACATGCTTCGATAGCCCCGCGAACAACGTCGGCCCATGGCCCGCGAGCCGGGGGTGCACCACGAACTCGTACTCATCGATCAATCCCAGCTCCGCCAGCGCAAGCGGAAGCTTCACGCCTCCCACGAGCAGACCCTTCCCGGACTCCCGCTTGAGCTGCTGAACGGCCTTCCCCAGATCTCCCCGCACGAGCTCCGCGTTCCAATCGACCCGGTCCAGGGTGCTCGACACGACGTACTTCTTTGCCGCGTCGATCGTCCGGGCGAAGGGTTCCATCCAATCAGGCCTCGCTCCCGTCCGCGCCGGCGGCCGAAACGCTGCCTCCATCATTTCGTAAGTCACCCGGCCAAAGAGGAGGGCATCGGCCTGCTCGAGGTTCTCGACCGCGTGACGATGCAAGTCCTCGTCCGCGAGTATTGCCCGATGATCGCAGCACCCGTCCAATGTGACGTTGATGGAATACCGCAGGGGTCGCATGAGGCAAGAGTACCGCCGATGGGGTGGGCTTGCAAAGCTAGCCCGCTTCAGGGCCGCGGTCTGCGGCATCTGGTTCGCTCGCGCTAGCCCGCCAAGCGGTGCGGCGAGAATTGCCCGACATCGGTGGGGATACCGCCGAGGCCGAACTCACCGCGCAAGATCGGCGCCATGCCGCTGCCAATCTACCGAGGCTGTCCTGTTTCATGTGACAATCTCCTCACGAGAACGGACATGAGCTGCGCCAGCCGCGGCAAGCAGCAGCCGGCGAAACGCGCGAGCAAGGTCCGCGCGCTGGTGATGCGCGTTAAGGCCGCTCGGATTTGGTAGAACCCACACGCGAGATCCGCCGAGAGGCTCTGTCTGGAGTCCGAACGTGGCACTGCGGCGCGCAAACGCAACCCGGTAGGCGCTGATCCCAAGGATTGCGACCCACTGTGGAGTATATCGCCGAACTTTCTGCTCGAGACGACGACGGCCTGCTCTCAACTCGCGACGAGTGAGGTCATCGGCCTGAGCCGTTGCGCGAGGTACAATGTTCGTAAGGCCGTATCCCAACTGGAGAAGCGCTCGGTCATCCACAGGGGCGTAGAGCTGGTCTGTGTAGCCGGCCAGGTATAGGGCCGCCCAAAACCGGTTGCCGGGCCGAGCGAAGTGGTGGCCAACTGCGGCAGAGTAGAGGCCTGGGTTTATGCCGCAGAAGAGGATCTTGAGATCGGGTGCGATGACATCTGGCAGCCGACGACGGGGCTTTGCCATTTTCTTCGTGGGACAAGAAGTCGCTAAATGCCTAGCCGGGCCCTCGTTGCTCCTTCTGCGTGAGAAGGACGCGTTCGATAAAGTCGAGTCGCTCTTGCAAGGCGTCGAGGGCGTCGCTCAACCGCCAATGCGACGCTCCTCCCGTGTCGCGCTGAGTAAGCGTTCCGCGAAGTCCAGCCGCTCATGCACTTCTGTCAACTCCTGCTGGACGCTCTGGAGGCCACGCTCTAGCTCCTGAAGGCGGTCCCCGATATCGTCCGCCAGAGAACGACGATTCGCGAAGAGACGAGCGACCTTGATGATCGTGAACGCACCGATCCCAATGGTTAACAGATAAGCAAGGAACTCTTCAGGGGGCATGTGACCTCGCACCTTGGCCGCCTAACGGATCGCGCTTCCGCTGCGGCCCGCCGGCTGAATGGTCACGAACATAACGCTTCCTAAGAAAACCGGCGCTAGCCGACGTCGATCCAGCGACCAAATTTGAGGCCAACCTCTTTGAACAATGCCACCTGCGTCATCCCGAACTTCTCATGTAAGGCCACGCTTGGCTCATTCGGTAGCGCAATACCTCCTACGACGGCGTGGGCCCTCAGCTCACGCAGGCTGGCGAACAGAAGGGTATATAGGCGCGTGCCCAAGCCCCGACCGGTCCACTCAGGCGGGCACTGCCACCTCTTCAAACGTGACGATGGTATTGAGTACGTAGTGGTTGTAGATGTTCGCGATCGCTGCCGCGTCGGCCGGGTCCGCCGGACGCAGGACTGATTCCGTTACGCCGCGCGTAAGGATTCAGCCGACAGGAGGTCGTCCGACGGCGCGTGCACGCATGCGCTGGAGGTACCCGAACGTCCACAGGATTGTCGCGATCACCAGTCCGCCGAGTATGATCGGTGACACCACGAGCACCACGGGCGCGGGCATTGTGTAGACCAGCGCAACACGGATGAGGAACTCTCCCACTGACGCGGCGCCCCAGACCACCGTAATGAGCCGGGCGACACGCCGAAAGGGCGCTCTCTGCCAGCCCGCGTTGAACTCCGCGACCCTGGTGGGGTCCCGGCCGGCGGTGAAGTGTCGCCCGAAGTAGAACATCATCGGTCGAGGCAACCCAAGCGAGGCAAGGCAGGCGATACCGAAGGCACCCGTGAAGAAGGACTCCCGAATCAAGAGCAGCTTCGCGCTTCCGCCGAGGCCGACTGCAATCATACTGACCACGATGCTCAGTAGCGCAAGCAGCGCCACGGGATCGAGCGTCCGGCCCCTGCACACCTCCACAATGCTCAAACTGAGTGGAAACAGGGCGGCCACGGTTAGGGCGGTGAACTCGGCGGCCGCGAGATAGCGCGTGGTGAGGCGGTACAGAAGGACTGGTATGACGGCATTGAGAACGACACTGGTCAAGAGCCCTGTCACTAGGCGATGAGACGGAGCGGCAGGCGTTGGTGAGCTCATCGGGCACAAGGGACACGGATGTGATTACGAGTACAAGACGCCATGCCTAACGAATCGTGCTTCAGCTGCGGCGCGCAGGGTGAATGCTCTCGACCATAACGCTTCCTCAAGTGACGGCCGCCGCCAGCTGCATGCGAATGTTAAGCGCCACCGGCAGCCTTGAGGGGGGGACAACCTTCCGCGGCAAGGGGCCTCTGCCAGTCTTGGAGAGATGCGGCAGGCTGCAAGACTAAGCCGAATACATTCAGCCGAGGGCGAATGGGATCCACCATGTACGTAATCGTCGCCGACACCGAGTCGAACCCAAGCACGTGCCCGCGTACAACGTTGTTCTTGAGGACGACGTAATCCTCGGATGAAAGATTTGACAACGTAAGATCAAGCCGCTCGCTGATAGAGTCGTACGTCCAGCGAATCGGGTTGTGGGTGACGAAGTCCCCGTAGAAGACTCCGCTGGCGTCGTCGCGCAACAACAAGCAGAACGGTCCGGTTTCACCGCCGTAAACGACCCACAGGCGCGACAAGGTGGGCAATCGCGTTTGGGTAGAATCTGGATAGCGGAGTCCCGTTGCTGGTGCGGGAGCGGAGCTCGACCGCGGCGCAGGAGTGAGACCCGGACGAGACGAGCCGCAGGAGGCCGCGAGCATGGCCGCGATGACTGTTACCGTGCGATCGGGCACTTGCCGGTGTGCGCCTAACGCATCGCGCTTCAGCTGCGGGCGCGCCAGCGCCCGCAGCATCTGGGTGTGGAAAGGTGCACAAACGGAATTCTACCCCAACATGGGGCGCCCGCCAACTCGGTCCAAGCGCATGTTAAACCGCCGGCTTACCTCGCCTGCGCCCTGGTCGGCAAACGTCGATGAGCTTGGATGGGCAGGGCGCCGGCATCTGTGCTCGGTGACCGATGACGGTCGTGGATTCGACGCCATCCAAGCCCAAAGCTCGCTGATCAGACCAGCCGGACGATCAGCTCGTCCAGCTGCTCGAACGCCTCGTTCATATCCCCGCTGGTACTTCCCGAAGCGATGGCAGCGTCGAGCGCTTCCTTCGAGGGATAGAGGTCGTGCAGCACCACCAGCGTTTTGCCGCCTTGCTCCTCGAAGGTCACCGTCGTGATCGACCCATCTTCCCCACCCTCCTCGTTCGTCCAGACCAGGCGCGAAGGCGGCGTCACTTCCGTGTATCTGCCGTAGAACGCCATCGGCTCCGAGGCGCCGTGCTTGAAGACGAGACGATACTTGCCCCCGGCGCGAACATCCATGTCGCAGGACAGCAGGGTTAAGCCAAGCGATTTCGGTACCCACCACTGCTTGAACAGCTCGGGCTTGGTCCACGCCTCGAACACAATGCGCGCGGGGCCGTTGATCGTTCGGGTGACGACGAGCTCACGCGCGGATTTCCGTTCCGATGTCGTGCGGTTCTTCATGGCGGTGGGTTCACTCTCGGTTCTTGCGTTCATCGACTTTCTCCTTGCGTTTCAGTTTGTCCACGACCTTCTCCAATTCGTCGAAGCGGGCGTCCCAGAGCCGGCGGTACCGCTCGATCCACGCCGTCTCGTTCTCCAGGCGGCGCGGTCCGAGCTTGCAGGTCCGCACCCGACCGACCTTCTCGGTCGTCACGAGACCAACCTGTTCCAGGACTCCAACGTGTTTCTTCATGCCCGTCAGGGTCATGTGGAACCGCTCGGCGAGGTCCGTGATGGACGCGTCCACGCGTCCAAGCTGCTCCAGAACGCCGCGCCGGGTGGCGTCCGAGAGCGCGGCGAAGGAGGCATCGAGGCGGGTCGGCGAATACTGCACCATATGGTTCAGTATATAGCGCGGGGATTGGCGGCATGCAAGGGGGGGACGGGCAATGACAGAGGTGCCGTCGCCTTTCGAGCTCCGATCCACGCGCCAACACCGCCGGCGAGTCCCCCGAACAACAACGCGGTCATCCCCGCGCCGATGACGGTCATTGCCGTCAGACCGACTTCAGGCTCCCCGGGACCGATCGGCCATGACACGGCTCAGCCGAGCGTCACGTCCGTGAAGGCGAGGAGCGTGGCGGCGAGCAGGCCGGCAACTGCAAGCGGATGCTAGGCGGTTGCATCCACACCGTGATGGCTCGGTTCAAGGAACCTGATGACCGTAGCGAAAATGACGTATGCGCCAAGCGCGGACGCTGCTGCAGCCTTGTCTGAGGACGGCGGAGGACCGAAGAAGACGTAGGCTTGAATGGCTAGCATGATCAGGCCAAACACCAGAAACGCACTGCGGCGCGCGCGATTGACGGCGAGGTACAGCCACATCCCACCGAACAGCAACGCGGCCTCGAGACTGAAGGCTACCACGGGGAGATTCCAGAGTCCGAGGCCAACCTTGGCGGCGTCATCGTAGATCGGGAGATCGGGTCGGTGAACGATGAAGTCAAGAATCCAATGAGAGAATACGGCCGCTCCGATCAGGAGCGGCGTCGACCTTCCGGAATGCGGCACGGCGAGACGATAGGCACCGGCCGCGGCTAAAGACCAAAGAAGTGCTGCAAGGAGGCTATGCGTGTACGGCATGTAGTACAGGTCAAGCGGGTTGGAAGCGGTAAAGCCCGGTGCAATACGTACCTTCTCGACACCGAGCAGGACGAGTGGCGCCCACACCACGTCAAGCAGCTGAACAGCGATGAAGAGGACCCAGAGTGGGATCGAGGAATCGCGCCGCTTGGCCGCGAAGCTGACACTGTAATGGCCGACAAACACGGATCCGTCCCCCCTTTGTATGCAGCGGCCTAACGGTCAGCCAATCAGCTGCCGGCGACTCGTTCGCCAGCTCCGTACGCTGAACGTAGCGAGATCCCGCTGGCGCACAAACCAACCGCTTCCGTTGAAGACGTACGCGCCGGTCAGCTGCATTTGCGGTTAGGCCGCTGCGAACGTCGATCCCGTTCACCGATTCGGCATGGTGCGGGCAACGCGGAACCCAACCCCGTCGCGTGTCTGGTTAGGAAAGTAGGTGGTGTCGCCACGGTGCGCCGACCTCGTGGTGAACCATTCATACGCAAATGAGCCGCCGCGGCGCGTTCGCGCAACGTCGTTCGACACACGGAGCGTCGGGCGGCAGCTCGAGGCCTGTCGCAGGATCGATGTTCTCGGGATAGACCCACTGATCCCTCGGTAGGCCGGCCTCCTCGCTCAGCCAGTTGCAGTACCGAGCGGCATCATACCAACTGACACCAACCTGGGGGCTGTCAGGGGTCTTTGAGTAAATCGCGAGGCGGTCCTCGAATCGTGCGGCGGTTGCCGCTCTCCATACCGCGCCCCAGTCAGGGACGGCAGCCAGGAACCGAGCGAACTGTTCGTTCGTCACCTCCGTGGACGCTATCGCATACGCGCGAGGAATCCGAACGCGATGCCGACTTTCGACCCGCGACCGACCCCGTTCGCTCGGAGGTGACCCCATCATGAATTCGCCGCCGGGCACGACCACCATGACGTGACCGTTGGGTCCTGGATAGGAGCGTGGCGCGGCTTGTCGGCCGTTCCGCCTCGCTGCATAGCCAGCTGCAGAGAGGGCAAGAGCTATCACGACCAACGTTGCCATCGTTAAGGGTCGCATCGCTTCTCGGAGCTAACGGCTGTTGATGAAGCTGCCGCGATCCGTCGTAGCGGCCTAACCGATCGCGCTTGAGCTGCGGCGGACGTGTTCGAACTGAGGGAACATACGATCCTTTAAGAGCAGCGCCGACAGCTTAAAGCGCAGGCTAGGCCGCTGCGCCAGCGGCACGCCAGCCCCGCGAGCTGAGCAGATCCTCCACTAGCCGACGGATCTCATCACGAATGGTGCGCACGTGCTCGATCGACTGCCCGTGTGGATCAGGTAGCGACCATTCAATGCGCTGTATGCCAGGCACGAACGGACAGGCGTCGCCGCAGCCCATTGTGATGAGGACCTGTACCGCCCGGGCAAGAGCATCGGTGAGCAGTTGTGGCTGGGCAGTATCCAGGTCGATACCGACCTCGCGCATTACGGTGATGACTTCGGGGTGCACGCCTGCGGCAGGCTGAGTGCCGGCTGAGACGGCCTCGGCGCGCCCCCGATCGGCGAGGGCATTGAACCACGCGGCCGCCATCTGGGAACGGCCGGCGTTCTGAACACACGCGAACAGCACTCGAATCATAGACGCGGGTACGACATCTCGCAGCGGCCTAACGGATCGCGCTTCAGCTGCGGCGCGCAGGGTTGTGGTTCACGAACATAACGTTTCCTTAAAAGACCGGCGCCGGCAGCTGCAAGCGCATGTTAGGCGGCACCGGCCGAGCGTCGGACCGACCGAGGTGGCCATGTACCAAGCAGTTGCCTCAGGAGGACGACCTGCCCGGCGTGGTAACTATTGTGCGAGATCGCAGTCTGCAGCATCTCGAGTCGGCGGGTCT
>CBFHAJ010000005.1:0-47088 GCA_965653495.1 uncultured bacterium
CGCAGACGAGCACGGGGAGCATCCGCGGGTATGTGACGGATTCGAGCGGGAACGCGGTCGCGGGCGCGCGGGTCACCGCGGTGAATGTGACGAACGCGGCGCAGCGCGAGGCCACGACGCAGGCCAACGGGTTCTACACCCTCATTGGCCTCCCGCCCGCCGAGTACGACGTGACGGCGCGCCAAATCGGTATGGCGGCGCAGAAGACGCGCGTCCGCGTACTGATCGCCGAGGTGTTTCCGCTCGACTTCAAGCTCGGCGCCCGAGCGATCCAGCTCGAAGCCGTGACGGTAGCGGCCGCGGCTGGCGTGGAAAAGAGCACGTCCGAAGTGGCGACGAGCGTGACTCCGCTCCAGATGAGTACGCTTCCATCACCCAGTAAGAATTTCCTGGATCTGGCGGCTCTCGCGCCGGGCGTCAGCGTCGCTCCCGACTTTGCGAACGGCGCCCACGACAAGGCCTTCTCATATGGCGCTCAGGGACCGGGTCAAGTCAACGTCTTCATCGACGGCGCCAGCTTGAAGAACGACCTGACTGGCGGTGAGAGCGGAATTCACGGCGGGACGTTCGGTCAGGACGCCAGCCGCGGGAACCCGTTCCCGCGGTCGGCGGTGCAAGAGTATCGCGTGATCGCACAGAACTTCAAAGCCGAATATCAGCAGTCGTCGGGCGCGATCATCGTGGCCACCACAAAGTCGGGCGGCAATGTCTGGACTGGTGACGCGTCGTTCGGCTACCAGAACAAGGACCTCATCGCGCAGGATACCCTCAGCCAAGCTCACAATTTCGCCAAACCCGATTACACCAGATACATCGCGAGTTTCGATGTGGGTGGCCCGCTCATCAAAGACAAGTTGTTCTTCTACGGATCATACGAGGGCAACTACCAGGATCGTGACTCCCTCGTGAGCATCAACGACTCCATCCTCCCGCCGCCAGGAGCATTCCCTGCCCTAGATTCCGTCAACCTGTTGAAGTACGGCGGCAACTTCAGTTCGCCTTTCCGCGAAACGCTGGTCTTCGGGAAGCTCAACTACAACGTGGGCAGCCACTCCACTGCCGAGCTCAGCTTCAACGACCGGCACGAGACGGACGTCCGAGACTTCGGCCTGTACACCGCGTACCAGGGCGCTGTGAACCACACGGTCGACGCCACAACCACCATCTTCAAGCACAACTACTTCACTGGCCCGTGGGTGAATGAGGCGAACCTGACTTACGAGCACTTTACCCAGGAGCCAACGCCTAACACGCCCGGGATTCCACAGCGGTGGTTCTACATCCAGGCGACCAACACCTGCTGCGTCACGATCGGCAGCAACCTGAGCCTGCAGGCATTTACTCAAAAGCGGTTTTCCGCACGGGACGACATCACATACACAGGGTTCCATGGCGGGGGCGACCACGTCATGAAGGCTGGGGTTAGTGCGGCATTCTTGAATTACGACATCAATAAAGCCAACAACGTGACGCCCCAGTTCTTTTTCTCTCAGAACCCCTCGCCGGGCGACGCGGGTTGCGCACCCACCTGCACCGGAAACGAAGCGTACAACTTCCGGGTGCCGTTCCAGGTCGTATGGGCTTATGGCAATCCCAACGTGAAGAAGAGCAACAGTCAGATCGGCGCGTATGTCCAGGACGACTGGAGCCCGACGCCCCGACTCACGTTCAACTTGGGAATCCGGTGGGACTTTGAGTCGGCCATGTTCAATTACGACTATGTGACACCGACCGACGTGCGAGATACGCTGCGTCGGTATGACGCCGCGCCCACGACACCGGCCGAATCACTGGTCGCCAGACTCGATACCACCCAGTACTTCACCGACGGAACGAAGCGGCACAAGTTCTACGGGGCCTTCCAGCCCCGGGTAGGGTTCTCATACGCGCTCGACGCCGAGGCCAAGACCACCATCTTCGGTGGCTGGGGCTTGTACTACGACCGGGACTATTTCGACCTCTCCGTGGACGAGATACTGAAGCTGACTCGCCCGAATTATACGGTGCATTTCGCCGACCCCGACTCCACTCCGACCGCCGGTCAAATAGCGTGGCAAAACAGTTACATGACCACCGACTCGACGGTGCTCAAGTCTCTCATCTCGGGAAAGACGGCTGGGCGGGAAGTGTGGCTGATTGCCAATGACGTCAAACCGCCGAAATCGAGCCAGTTCAACCTGGGGATCCGTCGTCTGTTCGGAGACGTGTCCGTTTCGGTGACGTACGTGGGCGTGAGGAGCTGGGATGGCTTTGTCTTCAACTGGGGGAACTTCTCACTCAAATCGGACGGGACGTGCTGCAATGGCGGCGGCTATGGACATGGATTCAGCAATATCATCTTCAGCACCACCAGCGCGAAGACCTGGTACGATGCGGCGCAGGTGGAGGTGCAACGGCCCTACAAGCGAACCGGCAGCTGGGGCTGGGGAGGCGGGATCTCCTACACGAGCGGATCGCGTTCGCTGCAAGGCAGCAACGTAGGCGGCGACGTGTTCTCGACGTTCCCCAGGTCCACGGCCTACCCGAAGCATCCCGCGAACGACGAGAAGAGTCGCCTCGTCGCGAATTGGACCGTGGACGTTCCCTACGCGGCTGGGGTCCAGTTCGGTGGCCTGATCACACTCGGTACGGGCCCGGGCTACAACGTGGGCGGCATCTTCCCGCTAACGACTTATACGCCTGGCGGCTACACGCCTCCGCAGCACTCCTTCCTCTTTTTCCCCGGTGCCTGGGCGTATCGGGAGGTGGATTTCCGGCTGCGGAAGGACTTCCCTAACATCTCGGGAACCACGCTAAGTGTGACGGTGGACGTGTTCAACGTATTCAACTTCAACAATTTCAGTTATCCCGACAACAACAACGGCAATCCCGCGCCGAACGGATTGCTGAGCGATCCTCGCAAGACGCAGATCGGCGTCGAGTATCACTTCTAACTCTCCCCCGGGGCTACCGGTGCTCATCCTGCACCGGTAGCCCGCGGCACGAGGCCCCCGACGACCGCGGCAAGCGGCCGCTGGAGGCTGTCGGCCAAGACGGTTTATCTCAACACGGTGAGTAAAATTCGCTCATGGCGACCGTCATGTTTGCGCTGTTGGCCGCACCGAGCGCATCGGTCGCGGTCATGGTGAGATAGATGTTTCCAGACCCACCCTCACCAACAAGGAGGAACGTTCCGTTAGATTGCGGCTGACCGAAGACCGACGCACTCGGGTCCGAGTGCCAAGACCAGGTAAACGTATAAGGAGGAGAACCACCACTCGCTGACGGGGTGTAATAGCACATATTTCCAGGTTGCATCGTCGCCGACCCTGAACTGCTTGGTATGGGGCACGGATTTGAAACGTAGTATCCGCGGTCTTGCGCTGTGTTTCCCGGATCGACCCCCTGTGCGTACACCGCCATGTCCTTGTAGCATTGGTCAAACCTGTGAAAGTATCCGGTGAGCGGGACGGACTGACCGGCGGCCAGGATGACGGTCGGGGGGCCGTTCAACTGCTGTTGGAGCGCGCTTCCCGTGACCGAGTCGCAACCCAGCGCGCTGCAGGTAATGGAAAAGGTTGCGGTAACGTTCGATTGATTCTGCACGGAGTAGGACAACGTCCAAGTCGGCGCATCAGCCACTGTGGTGCCCTTGGGGTTAACGAGCACACGATACGTGGGAGTGGCAACGGAGAAGCTCGGTCTATCTCGCCCTGCAAGGAATCTCGGTCTATCTCGCCCTGCAACTGGGTTGTCTGTTTCGCAAGCAGCGAGAGCAACCAGACTCAGGAGGACTACCGAAGCTGGGCGCGTCATGACGTACTCCTTTGGATGCTGGTTGACTCTGGCCGGTTGGCATAGGTGGTGCCCCTTCCGGCGAACCCAGGCGGAGTACGATCACATTGATGAGTTTGGGTATGCCACTTGACCAACGTTTCGGGTCACACCCTTCGAGAGTTGGGGCGTTGCGATGGTGCTACTCGCGATGCAAACGCGCGACACCCTCGTCGTGCGCGGTCTAGACGTCTCGTCCCCGCAGGTGACCGGTGCCCCTGCACCGTAGCCCACCGCACCAGGTTGCGACCATCATCCTCCATGACGCGTAGCACGCGGCTCGCCGCCGCCCTCGTCGCGACGGCCGTCGCCGCGTGCAGCGGCAACCACGCCGAGGGCCCACCGCCCCCAGACTCGACGCAGGCCGCCGCGTTCCTAGATACGCTCGAACAGCGCACGTTTCACTACTTCTGGGACCTGAGCAACACCACCAACGGGCTCGTGCCCGATCGCTCTCCCACCCCGTCCTTCTCGAGCATCGCCGCGGTCGGCTTTGGTCTTACTGCGTATCCGATCGGCGTGGAGCGCGGCTACATCACGCGCGATCAGGCACGCCAGCGCGTCGTCACCACACTGCGGTTCTTCTGGAACGCGCGACAGGACTCGACGGCGACCGCGACCGGCTACCACGGATTCTTCTATCACTTCCTCGACATGAGCTCCGGGGCCCGTTACCAGCAGGTCGAGCTCTCGAGCATCGACACCGCGCTGCTGCTCGGCGGCGTGCTGTTCTGCCAGTCCTACTTTAGTGATGCGACCGATTCTACGGAGGTTGCGATTCGGCAGCTGGCCGACTCGATCTACGCCCGGACCGATTGGCAGTGGTTCTCCCCCCGACCGCCGCTCGTAGCGCTGGGCTGGCATCCGGAGACGGGCACAGGCTTCCTGCCGTACGACTGGCGCGGCTACAACGAAGCGATGATCCTCTACATCCTCGCCCTCGGCTCGCCGACCCATGCCGTCGACACGAGCGCCTGGACGCAGTGGACATCGGCGTACCAGTGGGGGACGTTCTACGGCCAGACCTATCTCGGCTTTGCTCCGCTATTCGGCCACCAGTACTCGCACCTGTGGATCGACTTCCGCCAGATCCAGGACCCGTTCATGCGGGCGCACGGGATCGACTACTTCGAGAACTCGCGGCGCGCCACGTACGCACAGCAGAGCTACGCCGCGGCGAACCCGAGCGGCTGGACTGGATACAGCGATCGCCTCTGGGGGCTCACGGCCTCGGACGGACCCGGGGACCTGACGCTCACGCTGGGCGGACGGACCCGCCAGTTCCACGGGTACTGGGCGCGCGGCGCGTCGTTCACCGAGACGCCGGATGACGGCACAATCGCGCCCACTGCCGCAGGCGGGTCGATCCCGTTCGCTCCCCTGATCACGATTCCCGCGCTGTATACGATGCGCCAGACGTACGGCAACGCGCTGTTCTCCACCTACGGCTTCCGCGACGCCTTCAACCCGACCTTCACGCAGGGGAGCCCGTCGGGCTGGTTCGACGTCGACTACCTCGGCATCGACCAGGGCCCGATCGTCGCGATGATCGAGAACTACCGCACCGGCCTGGTGTGGCGCGTGATGCAGACCAACCCGTACATCGTGCGCGGGTTGTGCCGGGCGGGGTTCACGGGGGGATGGCTCGCGGGAAAGTGCCCGTGAACCCCATTGAGGCTGCGCTCCATTGTTCCCAGGCTGAAGCCTGGGCCCACCACGACACTGCCCTTAAGGGCAGCGCCCAACAGGGCCCACTCTTCAGAGTGGGAACGACACTGGCGACGATCCTGGCGCGCTGACTAGCGCCCCGTCAGCGCGGACGGCTTGCGCAGCTCCGCCGCGCGCACCACTACCGTTTTCCCGCCGCCCGCTTTGAGCGACGCGTTCACCGCCGGCAGGTCGCGCGCGAACGTCTGCTCGAGCGCCACGAGCTGCTGTTGAATCTGCGGCGCGAACAGCCGGAACACCTCGAGCATTTGTGCCGTGGGACGGGCGTCGGTGGCGGCCGCTCCGAAAATCAGTGAGCTGACCCGCTCGGTCGGCCCCGGCGGATACACCAGCGCATCCTCGTCCGCCTGACTCTTCACCTGATACAGGCCGTCCTCGATGCGGTCGAGTTTCTCGATGAGACCGCGGGCGGCGTCCACGTTCGCGTCGGCGAGCTGCGCCCGCGCGTTGCGGATCCGGATGATCGCGGTCGTCACGGCGTTCACCGTGTCGCGCAGCTGCTTCAGGAACGCGAACTGCGCCTGCAGATCGGCCGGGCTGACCTTGGCCCGCGGGTCGAGCTTGAGCACGAACGGCTGCGTCGACGCTTTCCCGCCCACCGTGAGTCGCACGCGATAGGTCCCGGGCACCGCCAGCGGACCATCGGTCGCGATGCCGTTCATGCCCCAGAACGCCCGCGCCGGCGGGTATTTCATGTCCCACGTGAACAGATTGAGGCCCTGTTTGTTGGGCGCCCGCGGCGCAGCAGGAGGCCGGCGCGGCCAGGGCTTGTCCTCGTCCTTGAGGGTGTCGGCGAACAGCTTGCCGAGGATGCTGTCGATCTTGGTCGAATCGGTGATGCCCGCCTGCTTCAGGCTGTCGGTCCGCGTCTTTTTCAATGCGTCGACCTTGAGGCTGTCGGCCGCGGTAATCGAGTCCTGCTTGCTCGCGAAGCTGCGGACGAGCCGCCCGCGGGCATCGAGAATGTCCAGCGTGACCTGGCGGTCCTTGTCCTTGAGCCAGTAGTAGACCATCACCCCCGAGGGCGGATTCTTGCCCACCGGATGCGCTTCGTTAGCGGGCAGCTGGAAGCCGCCGCTCCAGTCCACGCGATAGGCGTCGCGCGGCTTGAACAGGTGCGCGGCTTCGCGCGGTGTGGCTTTCACGAGCTGGCGCAGCGGCGAGATGTCGTCCAGGATCCAGAACGATCGGCCATGGGTCGCCGCTACCAGGTCTCCCTCTTTGATGGCCAGGTCGTGCACCGGTACGATGGGCAGGTTGCGCCGCAGGGTCTGCCAGCTGGCGCCGTCGTCGAACGACACCCACACGCCGCGCTCCGTACCCGCGAACAGGAGCCCCTGGCGCACCGGATCCTCGCGCACCGTGCGCACGAATTCCGTCGCGGGCAGGCCGTTCACGATCTTCTTCCAGGTGCGCCCGTAGTCGGTCGTCTTCCAGATGTAGGGCGCCCAGTCCTCCAGCTGATAGCGGTTCGCCGCGACATAGGCCGTACCCGGCGCGTAGTGCGACGCCTCGATGATCGACACCCGCGTGAAATCGCCGAAGCCGCCCGGCGTCACATCGGTCCAGGTCTTGCCACCGTCACGCGTCAGGTGAATCAGTCCGTCGTCCGACCCGGCCCAGATCAGGCCCTTCACGCGCGGTGATTCGGCCAAAGCAAAGATGGTCGCGTAGTACTCGGCCGTGGTCTGGTCCAGCGTGATCGGACCGCCCGAGGGGCCGAGGGTCTTGGGATCGTGCCGCGACAGGTCGGGCGAGATCACCGTCCAGCTCTGGCCCTCGTTGACCGACTTGAACAGCACGTTGCCGCCGGCATACAGCACGTGCGGATCGTGCGGCGAGATCAGCACCGGCGCGGTCCATTGGAACCGGTACTTGCCCTCGGCCGCCGCGTGGCCGTCGGGGCTGTCGGGCCAGGGGTTGATCAGCCGGAAGAAGCCGGTCTTGTGATCGACCCGGCCCAGGAAACCGGAATTGTCGCCGCCGTAGGTGATATCGGGATTGTCGGGCCGGGCCTGGATGTAGCCGGACTCGCCCGACACGTCGTACCACTGGCTCCGATCGATGCCGCCGGGCCAGCGGCTCGGCCCGCACACGCCGGAGTTGTCCTGCTGCGCACCGCACACGCGGTAGGGGAAATGATTCGTGGTCTCGACGTGATAGAACTGCGCCGTCGCGACGTCCTGATCGGTCCACGTCTTGCCGCCGTTGAACGACACATTGAACCCGCCGTCGTTGGACTCGATCAAGCGGTCGGCGTCGTTGGGGGCGATCCACAGGTCGTGGTTGTCACCGTGCGGGTCGATCACGTGGCGGAACGTGACGCCGCCGTCGGTGGACTTGTAGAGATTGGTGTTCACCGCCCACACGCCGTTCGAGTCCTTGGGGTCGGCGAAGATCTTCGAGTAGTACCAGGCCCGCTCGCGCAGCTTGTGATCCGAGGTCAGGTACTTCCAGGTCGCGCCGCTGTCGTCCGAGCGGTACACGCCGCCCGAGTCGGCCTCGATGAGCGCCCACACGCGCGCCGGCTTCGCGGGCGAGACAGCGATCCCGATGTTGCCCCACAGCCCCGCGGGAAGTCCCGGATTCTTCGTCAGCTCGGTCCAGTGCTCACCGCCGTCAGTGGACTTGAAGAGTCCGCTCCCGGCGCCACCGGAGACGAGTGTCCAGGGACGGCGCTCCGCCTGCCACAGGCCGGCGTACAGCACGTCGGGGTTCGCCGGATCCCACGCCAGGTCGGCGGCGCCGGTGGAGTCGTTGCGGAACAGCACCTTGTTCCAGGTCTTGCCGCCGTCGGTCGTCTTATAGACGCCGCGCTCCGGGTTGGGACCGAAGGCGTGTCCCTGCGCCGCCACGAACACGATGTCGGGGTTCTTGGGATTGACCCGCACGCGCGCGATCTGCTGCGTCTCGGCGAGCCCGAGGAACGTCCAGATCTTCCCGCCGTCGGTGGTCTTCCACACGCCGTCGCCGTGCGACACGTTGCCCCGGATCGGGAACTCTCCCGTGCCGACGTAGACGATATCAGGGTTCGACTCCGAGACGCCGATGGCACCGATGGTGCCGCCGAAGTACTTGTCGGTCACCGGCACCCAGATGTTGCCACCGTCCGTGGTCTTGAAGACCCCGCCTCCGGTGGTACCGGCCCAGTATTCGTTGGGGCGCGACGCCGAGCCCGCGACGGCGACGCTGCGGCCCCCGCGGAAGATTCCGATCTCGCGCCACGTGAGCGCCGCGAAGACCGTCGAGTCGTAGGCTTGCGCCGGCGCGGCGGGGGGGGGGAGCGTGAGCAGCGTGACGGCGACGGCAGTGAGCGAGCGAACGAGCGGGGACACGGGGCTCTGCCTCCTCACGAGGGTGGAACGGAGTCACCCACGTAAGCACCCAAACGCCGCACCCCGCAAGGGTGCGGCGTGTGTCAAGGCTTGGACATGATGTTGGGCATCTCCATCGGCTTTTCGGTGATCGACGACTTGGCGTCGGCACCGCGGGCGGTGAGCATCAGATCGCCCTTTTTGCCGTGCATCTTCACGAAGCCGAACGGCACGTCGCGAGAGGCCCACACGTCGCCGTCGTCCGTTGTAACGTGCAACGCCCGGAACGTGCCCGCGGGCACCGTCACCGACTCCCAGCCCACCACGTGCGCCTCGTTGCAGCGGCTGGCCCAGTCGAACGCGGTGGTGTTCGTCCCCTTCTGGTCCATCATCGCGGCCATCTGACCCGACAGCCTCATGGCCGGCTGAGCGCCGAGCTTGACGATGACCGCGTGGGGCGACGAGGCGCCAGCGGTGAGGCTGGACGTCAGGAGCTGCACGACGCCCGAGTGATTCGCATCGTTACCCGTGAAATTCAACTCGAACCAGTAGAGCGTCGAATCACCCGCGCGCTCCGAGCCGACGAGCGCGAGGCGCAGCTTGCCCGAGCCCGAGGCGTTCGAGCCGTCGTATGACGCCCACTGTCCGAGCTTCGCGTCGCCCACGGCGCGACACACAGCGGCAAGGTCGGACGCGCCCTGGGCAGCGAGGGCGACAGGGGCCAGACTGCCCAACGTGACGACGGCGATCAGTGTTGCTGACCTACGCATGAGGGGCCTCGGGTCAAAGGGTTCCGTGTAATTTACCCGGGCGACCAGTCTCGTTCCCACGCCGGAGGCGTGGGCCCGAAAGGGCACTGCCCTTCAAGCGCAGTGTTGGACTGGGCCCACCCCTTCAGGGTGGGGAAGATCTAAGGGGACCCGTTGACCAGAATCGCTCTCGCCACGTATGCGAAGCTCCCCACGCTGAACGACGACGACCGGCTGCTGATCCAGGCGCTCGCCGAGCGTGGCGTCGATGCAGTGCCCGCCGTCTGGGACTCCCCCGCGGTGCGCTGGGAGGAGTTTCGCGGCGTGCTCGTGCGCTCCTGCTGGGACTACCACTTGAGGCTCGACGAGTTCCGTCGCTGGATCACCCGCATCGAGGGCGTCGTGTGGAACCCGGCCTCCCTGCTGCGCTGGAACAGCCATAAGCGTTACCTGCGTGATCTCGCCGCGCGCGGCGTGCCCGTCGTGCCGACGCAGTGGCTCGAGCGCGGCAGGCCTGCGGACCTGGCGCAGGTCCTGGGCGGCGCCGCCTGGCGCGAGGCGGTGGTGAAGCCCGCCGTCTCGGCCAGCGCGCACGGCACCTGGCGCACATCGGCGGCGACCGCGCCCGCCGACCAGCCGCGGCTCGACGCGCAGCTGCGCGCGGGCGACGTCATGGTGCAGCCGTTGCTGCCCGAAGTCGCGGCAGTGGGCGAGTGGTCGCTGGTGTTTCTGGGCGGCCGCTTCAGCCACGCCGTCCTCAAGCGGCCCGGGCGGGATGACTACCGGGTGCAGTGGGAGTTCGGCGGCTCCGCCGACTCCGCCGTCCCGCCCGACGCGCTGGTGGCGGATGCCGCCCGCGTGATGGCGGCGGTCCCCGGTGAGCCCGTGTACGCCCGGGTGGATGGCGTGGAGCGCGATGGACACCTGATGCTGATGGAGCTCGAGCTGATCGAGCCGCACCTGTTTCTTGGCTGGGAGCACCGGGCCGCGGAGCGGTTGGCGCACGCCGTTGAAAGGACCGTCTCGCCATGACATCGCCCGCCCTGCTCGCCGCCCTGCTCCTCGTGCAGTCGCCCGGCGGGCCTCCCTCGTGGGTCCCTCGCCTGCTGGGAGCGCAGTTCACCCTGATCGTGCAACGCTTGCTGCCGTTCGCCTCACCCTACAGCGGCCCCAACAGCCTCACCGGGTCCGGCGACACGGAGGGCACCCACACATACGGCGCGTATTTCGGGTCCCGGCTGACCCACCGGCTGCACGCCTACGTCGACGTGGAGATGGCGCGGGGTGCCGGCGTCGGGCACGCCGTCGGCTTGGCTGGCATCACGAACGGCGACGTGATTCGCCAGGGGAGCGTGGACCTCGGGCAAGGGCCCTACATCGCGCGCGCGTTCCTGCGATACGCGCTCCCGCTGGGTGACGGCCTCGACACAGCTGCACGTGCCATGGATCAGCTACCGGGCCCCGTGCCCGCGAGCCGGCTCGAGATCGACGTGGGCAAGGTCGCGGCGCCGGATTTCTTCGACCAGAACCGCTACGCCAACTCGACGCGCTGGCAGTTCTGCAACTGGGCGTTATTCGACAACAGCGCCTGGGATTTCGCGGCCGACACGCGGGGTTACACGTACGGCATCGCCCTGAGCTGGGTCCATCCGCGGTGGAGCATCGCGGTCGGCAGCTTCACGATGCCGCGGTTCGCCAACGGCAATGTGTTCGACGGCGACTTGCGGCACGCGCGCGGCGACAACGCGCAAGTGACCGTGCAACCGAGCCCGCGCGGGCCCGTCGTCCGGATCCTGGCGTACGTGAACCACGCGCGTATGGGCGATTACGCCGCAGCGCTCGCCCGCGCGCAGGCGAGCGGCGCGACGCCCGACATCGTCGCCGACGACACGCCGGGCCGTGCCAAGCACGGGTTCGGCCTGAGCGTGGAGCAGCCGCTCGCCGACAGCGGCGAAACCGGGGCGTTCCTGCGCGCGGGATGGAATGACGGCCGCACCGAAGACTTTGCCTTCACCGAGGTGGACCGGCACCTGAGCGCCGGCCTGCAGCTCACCGGGACCCGCTGGGGACGCGCCGCCGACCGCTTCGGCGTCGCGGCCGTGCTACACGGCATCTCGCCGGAGCACCGCGCCTACCTCGCGGCCGGCGGCAAAGGCTTCCTGCTGGGCGACGGCCGTCTCAACTACGGAAGCGAGGAAATTGTCGAGGCGTATTATCGGGCCCAGATCGGAGCGTTCGTCGAGCTGGGTCCGGATTTCCAGCTCGTCGCGCACCCCGGGTACAACCGCGACCGGGGGCCCGCCAGCGTGATCACGCTCCGCTTCAACCTCCGCTATTGAAACCGCCGCGTGGGCAGTCTGCAACAGTCGCGCGCGGCGCGCCGAGCGTCTAACTTCCCCTCCCCGCCGTAGGCACGAACAATCCGCGAGGGAGGTCGTATGGCAGCGTCTTCGCTGCGTGGCCGCTTCGTGTGGCACGAGCTGACGACCCATGATCCCGACGCCGCGGCCCGCTTCTATCCCGCACTCACGGGCTGGAAGGTCGAGCCCTACGAAGACAAACCGTCGTACCGACTGTGGACCATGGGTGGGGTGCCGAAGCGCAAGCCGGCGAAAGCGAAGCCGAAGCAGGCCAAAGCCAAGGCCAGGCGCCGCCGCTAGAGTCCCCGCGTCGCCCGGCGGTGCAGCTCGCGGACGGTCGCGATGGTATCCGCATCGGCGGCTGCTTTGTCGGGGCGATAGCGCTTTACGCGTGCGAAGCGCAGCGCGAGCCCGCCCGGGTAGTGCGGGCTCGCCTGGATGTCGTTGAACGCCACTTCCACCACGAGCTCGGGGCGCACCTGCACCACGTGCCCCTCCCCCTCCCGCGCGGTCTCGAGCTCGAGCAGCCGCTTGGTCTGCCACTCGAGCATCGCGTCCGTCATTCCCTTGAACGTCTTCCCCAGCATGACGAAGCCGTTGCCTTCCGGGTCACGCGCGCCCAGGTGGATGTTCGACAGCCAGCCGCGGCGACGACCGTGGCCCCACTCGGCGGCGAGCACGACCAGATCGAGCGTGTGCGCCGGCTTCACCTTGAGCCACGCCGCGCCACGCGCGCCCGCCTGGTAGGGTGCGTCCAGTGCCTTGGCCATGAGCCCCTCGTGACCTGCCGCTACCGCGCGCTCGTAGAACGCGGTCGCTGCTGCTGCGTCGCGTGTGACGAGCCGGGGGACGACCGCCTCCGCGGGCACGAGCGCTGCGAGCGCGGTCCACCGGCGCGTATACGGCTCGTCGAGCAGCACTGCTCCGTCGGCGTACAGGATGTCGAAGAAGAACGCCGTGAGCGGGAGCTCGGACCGCAGGCCCGCGACGTCGAGCTTGCGGCCGAACCGGCGCATGGTCACCTGGAACGGGCGGGGCGTACCGTCGTCGCGCAGCGCGATCGCTTCGCCGTCGAGGATCGCTTCGCGTGCCCGTACGCGGCGCGCCGCCTCGACCACCTCGGGCACGGCCACGGTCACATCGTTTTGCTGGCGCGAGAACACCCGCACGTCCTCGCCGCCCTTGTGCACCTGGATGCGCGCGCCGTCCAGCTTGTACTCGAACGCGGCCTCGCGACCGCCCAGCTGGCTGAGCGCGTCGCCCACGTCGTCGGCCGCCTGGGCGAGCATCGGCTGCAGGGGCCGGAACAGTGTCGCGCGGAACGCGGCGAGGCCGGCGGCGCCCTGCGTCAGCGCGGCGCGCGCCACCGCGCCCAGGTCCGCCGCGAGCATCGTCGCCCGGCGCACCGCGTCCGGCTCGAGGTCCGCCGCCCGTGCCACCGCCTCCACCAGCAAGCCCTCGAGCGCTCCGTGCCGCAGCTCGCCGATGAGCAGGCGGAACAGCAGGTCCTGCTCGTCCGCCGTGGCGCGCGCGAACAGCTCGCCGAGTAACCGCTGCTTCGTCTGGGCAGAGCCCTTGCCGGTCGCGGTCGCGACTCGCTCGAGGACGGCATCGACATCGGCCAGCGAAAGACCCCGGGCCGTCGGCGCGGGGTCAGCCGCGCTCGGGGGTCGGGCGGCCTGCAGGCTCGCGTAACCGACGCCGAGCTTCGCTTGGCGCGGCGAGCCCGACAGAAACGCGATGAGGATTGCGATTTCTTGCGGTGCGGCGCGCCCGAGCAGGCCGGAGAGGAGATCTACCTTTTCGAGCCGCCCCGGCGTCTGCGCGACGCGCTGGGACGTCTGGACCAGATCATGGAGGAGCAACGGTCGTTGAAGGTCACGGCAGCGGCGTCGCGCTGCCGGCGCCCGCCGCGCACGCCGGAGCGCCCTCTCGCGTCGCCGGCGGGATCGCGGTGGATCCGACGAACACGGCGCACTGTTCATTCGTCGCGGTGCTCGTGATCGTCGCCGTCCAGCCATCCGCGGTGAGGTTGATGGTGGGAGGATTGTTGCCGCCGGAGGCGTGGTACGTCGCGCCCAGATCGGTCGTGTACGTCAAGTGCTCCGCCTGGTAGGCCTCTTCCATGGTGATGAGGTTCTTGAGGTCGCTCTTCATGGCGGCGATCTGAGCGCGCTCCTTGATGTGAAACAGTCGTGGCAGCGCGATGGTGGCGATGAGGCCGATAATCGCCACCACGATGAGCACTTCGATGAGCGTGAAGCCGCGACGGTTCATGGGCCCCTGAGCCTGCAAGCGCCGTACCGGAAGATATCTCGCGCAGGACGCCTTCGCTTCACCCCCTGGGAAGGCCTGGCGTCAAACGGAACCCACGCCGCCAATGCCACAGCGTGGCGCGGTCGTTGCCCACGAGGAACGTGCTGGCGAGGTCTCGATAGCCAAGCTCCCGGAGCGCTCTGACCGCGCACGCCAGCAGGGCGCTGCCGAGTCCCCGGGCGAAGCACCACGGCTGCACCAGCACCCAGGTGAGATGGGGGCGCTCCCCGGTCAGGGTGACCACGATCGCCGCCGCGAGGCGCTCCGCATCGCGAGGCTGCACGGCCACGAAGCACGCCGGGTGCACGAGCGGCCCGTCGCCGCCCGACGCCGTGTACTCGATGCACGCTCGGGCGACGTCACAGCGAACGTCCGCTGCCAGCGACCCGAGCGGCGGTACCGAGCGGAAGGCGGCCGCGAGCAGCTCGGGCAGACACGTCCAATCTCCGGCCTCGAGGAGTCGCAGGGTCGCCGCGGCGAGCGGAGACGATCCCGAGTTGGGCGGCCGCAACCCATTCAGATCGAGGATCGCCCGTTGGTAACGCGGGCGCGGAGCGAGCACCGCTCGACTGCCGACGTACTCGTACTTGTAGGCGGCGTTGCGCGGCAGGCGCTCGAAGTCCGCGAACGAGATCGGAAGCTCGAGAGGCTGCAACCAGTCGCCCAGCATGTGGGAAAGAAGCTGCGTCCGCGGTGTCACCGCGGCATCAACGGTGACTCCGAGTTGTCGGCAACGTATCTTGTCTGCACGCGACCGTGGCGGAACTGGTAGACGCGCAGGACTTAGGATCCTGTGGGGCAACCCGTGGGGGTTCGAGTCCCTCCGGTCGCACTGCGACGGCACGCCGGGCCTAGAAACGATGCGCCGCCGGCCAGGCGTGCGGTCCTGGACGGCGGACGCAAAGTGGCGATGGCTGACGGCCGGCCATGCGCCGGTGAGTCCTACGGCAAACTTCTCAACAGGCGATCGAGCACGGCCTGCTCGTGCTTGAGGAACCGCTCGTCGCCATAGGCGAGCAACGCTGACGGACCCCACTCGGGATCGGTCGGGTGGCCGATGTCGTGCGGCGCGATGCCGAGGTCCGGGCCGAGGGCGAGCATTTCACGCAGCACCCGCTCGTAATGCTCGGCCACCGTCGTGAACCCCGCCCGCAGCGCGCTGAGCTCTCGCGCCAATCGCGCGCGGTCCCGGAGACAGCGACGAAACTCTGCTGCCGCGTCATGCTGCGTCGGTGTCCTGCGCGCGATTTCCAATGACGACTGATCACTCCTCACCAATCATGGCAGGCGGTGCCGAACTGCACAAGATGCACAAGAGGCACGAAGTGTCGCGCCCGCGCGACAGCGCCTCAGTGAGAGCTCGAGGCGGCTGGGAGCTTCACGATCGCCCACCCCAGCCCGGCGATCTTGCGGATGACGTCGCCCAGGCGAGCGAAGTCGACGGGTTTCGTGAGAAAGCCGTCGGCGGCGAGCGTCGCCAGCCGCTCGTGCTCCGAATCGGACGCGGTGAGGACGACCACGGGCAGCGCCCGCCAGCGCGGCTCTTCGCGAATGCGCAGCAGGACGTCCCGGCCGTCGAGGCTGGGCAGTTTCAAATCGAGCAACACCAGATCGGGCCGGGGCACGCCCTGATGCGGCGCTTCGCGGCGGAGAAACGCGAGGGCCTCGGCGCCGTCGGCCACCACCCAGATGCGATTCTGTTCCTTGGCGCGCGCCAGCGCGCGGCGCGTGTGCTCCACGTCGGCAGGGTCGTCCTCTACGAGCAGGATATTGATGGCCGTCGGCCCGCGCACCATGGCTGAAGCTACGCCGCCGGCGCGGGGGGTCTCAAGGGCGCGCCGTGCACCGCGTGCTCCACCTGGCTCCACAGTGCATCCAACGACAGCGGCTTGAGCATGAAGCGCTCCGACTCGAGGAACAAATCCAGCGTGCGCTGATCGGGCAGCGGCTCGGACGCGATCAGCACGAAGCGGCCGCGCAGTCCTGGTCGCACGATGAGCGCCTGGCGCCACAGCCACACGCCGCCGTGCCCCGGCATGTTCAGATCGGTGATCACCGCGTCGAACGCCTGCCGCCGCACGGCGTCGAGGGCCTCGGCGCTCGTCGCCGCCGTCACCACCTCGCAGCCGCGACGCGCCAGCGAGCGGGCGATCGCCTCGCGCATGGCAGCATTGTCATCGACCAGGAGGACTGTCTGCGTGGCGTCAGTCATGGGCCGTCACTGGTTGCGGGGGCGCGGCGGGCAATCGTAGCGCGGGCCGAGTGCACGTTGCAAGTGTTGCGCCGTCGCAGCACAATCGGGCCAGGGCTGTGCGCCCTTTCCGATCGCCGCACCGTCGCCCGGGGTTGACGCACCGCAAGCCCCCGGTCCAACGTTGACCAGCCCCCAGCGGCGGAGCCCCTGATCCCGATGGACCACACCGTTCCAGTTCAGGAGCTGCAGCTCGCGTGGGCGCGCCTCCGCGTGGAAGTGGACTGCGGGCTGCGGCGGGGCGCGTGGTACCGCGTCACACGGTTCACGCCGTCGGAGCTGTTCCTGGATGTGCAGCGCTACCCGGTGGCCGTGCCGCGCCGCTTTCTCGAAGTGGTGCTGGGCCGGCCATTGCAATGGTCGGTGGTGAGTCGGCCACCCGATCCCACCAAGTTGCCGCCCGAGCTGGGCGCGCCCTATGCGGTCTGCCCGGTCTGCCGTGCGCGCGCGCCGCTGCACGGGCGACCGGCCAACATGGCGTGCCCGCGATGCCAGGGCATGTTCGCCATCGCGTGGGGCGAGCGCTATCTCACAAGAGAAAAAGACGAGGAGTCACCATGACAGGCACGTAAGGGCGTCGGCGATCAGCTCCCCTTCAGCGAGCGTCGTCGCATCCCACACGCCGACGCGTCCATCCGACCGCAGCACCTCGAACACCGCCCGCGCCGTGGGCAGCCCGTCATTGCCGGTCCAGCGCGCCCGCGCGATCCAAAACCCCGACGCGCCAATCCGCCCGTTCGCTGTAGCACGCCGCGATCCGCGCGGCGGCCGTGCGAGGAGCGAAGCCGCCCGGCAGCAGTTGCCGCCGCGCGACCAGCGCTGCTTCCACTTGGGCGGCGAGCGCCGCCGTCGTGCCCGCGATCATCATCGCGAGGATGTCGCCGGTCGCGGGAAAGTAACGACACCGTCGCAGCCTTGACATCGGGCGGAAACTGCACAAATTGCACAGTCCGTTCCACGATACGGACCGTGCGTTGAAGAAGCACCTGTTGCTCGCCTCGCAGCGGATCGAAGTCGGTGCCCTGATCCGCGGCACCACGCTCAACCCGCACGCCTTCCACTGGGCCGTCGTCAAGAGCGAAACCACCGGAGGCGCCGAAGTCACGCGCCTCGAGTACAGCAGCATCGCCGCTTCGGCGTATTTTCAGTTCGATCATTACCGCCGCCGGCATTACGCCCTGTACTCGTGGAGCCAGACGGAACCGCTCGAAGAGCACTTCGTCGGCAGCTGGCCGCACCAGGTGATGCACGTCGCCCGCTGGATCGCCCACCTCGAGCATCAGGTCCGCGCCACCCGGGAGACGACGGTCAAGTAGCTGTTCCGCCCCCGGGGCCGGGCCCGGGTAGCGCACCACCTCCAGTGCCGGCAACTTTGCTGGCACGCGATCCTTCCCTGTCCACTCGCTCTCCGAGGTCTGGATGCGTCGCCACATTCCGTTCGCCGCCCTGGCGCTGCTCGCGGCTCCGCGCGTCGTCGCGCAGGAAACGCCCACCGAGCGCAGCGCCGCCGCCGACGTCATTCGCCGCATGAACACGCTCGAGCGCTCACTCGCGCTGCCGCCCGTCGTCGCGCGGCTCACGACGGCGCGCGATCCGCGCCGCGATGCCGTTCTGGCGCGGGTCCAGGAGCTCATGAACGCCGAGCTGCTCGCCATGGCCGACGACATCACGCGCCATCCCGAGACCGGGTACAAGGAGGAGCGCTCCGTGAAGATCCTCACGGACTACCTCCAGGCGCACGACTTCGACGTCGAGCCCGGCGTGGCCGGCCTCAAGACCGCGTTCGTGGCGCGCTACCGCAAGGGCACGCCGGGCCCCAACCTCGGCGTCATCCTCGAGTATGACGCGCTGCGCGGCACCACGCGCGACTTCCACGGCGATCAGCACAGCGCCCAAGGACCCGTCGGCATCGCGGCCGCGCGGGCGGTCGCCGAGTTCCTCACCAGCTCGAAGACGCCGGGGACCGTCACCGTGTACGGCACGCCGGCCGAAGAGATCGGCTCACCCGAAGCGAAGACGACGATGTACAACGCCGGCGTGTTCAAGGGGGTGGACGTGCTGGTCCGCTCGCACTCGTCCACGGCCACTCAGGCCCCGGGGCCGGGGTTCGGCAGCTGCTGCATGAACATCGACGTGGTCCGCTACATCTTTGCCGGCGCGCCGGCGCACCAGCTGCAGGCCTGGGACGCACGGGACGCGCTCACGGGCGTGATCCCGCTGTTCAATCCCATCGACGCGATTCGCCGCACACTGCGGCCCGAGACCCGCATCCAGGGGATCATCACGGAGGGGGGCAAGGCGCCCAACGTCGTGCCCGACCGCGCCGTGGCCGAGTTCTGGCTGCGCTATCCCGACCAGGTGTACCTGGCACAGGTGCTCGATCGCGTGAACGACGCGGCACGCGCCGCGGCGCTCGCCACCGGGACCAAGCTGCGCATCGAGGCCGACTCCGAGTCGCGCGACGGGATTTCAGTCGCGGCCCTCAACGACGTCGCCTTCGCCTACCTGAAGAAGCTCGGCGCTACCAAGTTTGAGGACGAGCCGGGCCGCCCGCTCCCCTACGAGGAGACCGGCACCGTCGCCACCCAGATCCCGGGGGTCGGCGTCACCGCGCACAGCTCGAACGGCGGCTATCACACCTTCGAGATGGAAGCCGATGCGCTCGCTCCCGTGGGGCATCACGCCTTCGTGATCGACGCCCAGGCGATGGCCGCGGTGCTGTACCACTTCGCCACCGATGCCCCCTACCGTGCGACCGTCAAGCGCGAGTTCGACGGATTGAAGGCCCTGTACGACGAGTACCTGACCGATCTGAAGACCGCCTACCCGTTGCCCACCGTGGCCGAGCCCGCGGGAGAGTGAAATCACTATGCGCCGCTTCCTTCTGACTTGCCTCGTCGTGACGCTGAGCGTCGCTCCTCTGACCGCTCAGCAACGCGCCATCAGCGACAGCGATCTGTACGCGTTCCGCTGGATCGCAGGCCCGCAGCAGTCGCCCGACGGTCGGCGCGTGGCGTACGTGCTGGTGACGGTCAACGCCAAGCACGACGGGTACGAGACGAGCCTGTGGCTCGTCGACACCGACGGCGCGTCGGCGCCGCGGCGGCTCACCTCCGGCCCCAAAGACGGCGCGCCGCGCTGGTCGCCCGACGGCTCCACGCTGGCGTTCCTGCGGCCCAAGGACGGCAAACCGCAGCTCTATCTCCTGTCGCTGGTCGGAGGGGAAGCGCAGCAGCTCACGGACCTCCCCAAGGGCGCGTCGCCCGCGGCCTGGTCGCCCGATGGGAAGACCATCGCCTTCACCAGCAGTACGACGCCCGAGGACCTGGCCCAGCAGGGAAAGGCGCCCGAGCCGAAGAGCGACGTGCGGGTGATCACGCAGGCAGAGTACCGGGCCGACGACGAGGGCTACCTCGACCCGGCCGAGCACACGCACATCTGGACCGTGCCGGCCGCGCTCCCGGGCGATAAGCCGGCGACGGCACATCAGGTGACGACAGGAGCGTTCGACGAGAACGTGCCACAGTGGAGCGCCGACGGCGCGCGCATCTATTTCATCTCCGACCGCGTGGCGGAGTCGTACTACTTCCCGCCCGACAACAATTTCTATTCGGTGCCCGCTGCGGGTGGGGGGGGATCCCTCGAAACCGTTGCCGACATCGACGGCCCCGTGTTCGGACCGGCCCTGTCGCCCGACGGCAAGGCGGTGGCATTCCGCGGTTGGATCAATCCCCGCCCGCCGCGCTCCTACAACCAGTCCGATCTGTTTGTATCACGTGGCGGCCAGGTCAAGAACCTCACCGCCGATTACGACTTCGATATGTGTAGCGCGGTGCTGGGCGACCAGGCGCCCCCCCGCGGTGGCGAGGGCTCGTGCCCGAACATCTGGACCGCCGACGGCAAGTCGGTGATCGTGACCACGACCGAGCGCGGTCGCTCCAACCTGGTGCGCTTCGACGCGCAGACCGGTGCGCGGGAGCCGCTCACCACCGGCGACCACGCCGTGCTCGCGTACACCGCGACTCCCGACGGGCGCCACTTCGCCCTCACGATCGGCGACCCGACGCATCTGCCCGACCTGTACGCGCTCGACGCCCAGACGAAACGGCTCACCCAGCTCACGCACGTCAATGACTCGCTGTTCGCCCAGCTGCACCTGGTGACACCCGAGGACTTCACGTATCCGAGCTTCGATGGCCGGAAGATCGAGACCTGGGTCATGAAGCCGGTCGGCTTCACACCAGGCAAGAAGTACCCGTTGATCCTCAACATTCACGGCGGCCCGCACACCGCGTACGGGTACATCTTCTTCCACGAGATGCAGTGGATGGCGGCGAAGGGATACGTGGTGGTCTATCCCAACCCGCGGGGCAGCACGACCTACGGGCAGGAGTTCGGCAACATCATTCAGTACCGCTATCCGGGGGACGACTACAAGGACCTGATGATCGCCGTGGATTCGCTCATCCGCCGGGGCTATGTCGATTCCACGCGGCTGGGCGTGACGGGCGGGTCGGGCGGGGGGCTGCTCACCGACTGGACGGTGACCCAGACGCACCGCTTCGCGGCGGCCGTGGCGCAGCGCGACGTGGCCGACTGGCTCGGCTTCTGGTACACGGCGGACTTCACGCTCTTCCAGCCGACGTGGTTCCGCTCGACCCCGTTCCACGACCCGCAGGAATTCCTGGCGCGCTCGCCGGTGCGCTACGTGGAGCGCGTCAATACCCCGCTCATGTTCATCCTGGGCGACGAGGATTACCGTGCCCCGCCGAACCAGGGGGGCGAGGCGATGTTCCGCGCGCTCAAGTACCTGCACAAGACGACCGTCATGGTCCGCTTCCCCGGCGAGTCGCACGAGCTGTCGCGCTCCGGGAAGCCGGTCCATCGGGTGGAGCGGCTGCAGCACATCCTGAGCTGGTTCGACAAGTATCTGCAGGGGAAGCCGGTCACCGCGTACGACCAGCGATGACCGCGTCGTGGCACACGCTGCTCGACGTCGCGCTGCGGACGTCGGTCGTCTACTTCTTCGTGCTGATCGGTCTGCGCCTGAGCGGCACGCGCACCCTCGGCCAGCTGACCGTGTTCGACTTCGTGCTGCTGCTGATCATCTCGAACGCGGTCCAGAACGCGATGGTGGGTCCCGACACGAGTCTCGTGGGCGGGCTCGTGGCCGCGGGCGTGCTGATGCTGTGGCACTGGGTGATCAATCTCGCCCGGCTGCGGGATCGGCGGCTCGCCAAGCTGATCGCGGGCGAGGGGATCATGCTCATCTACCACGGCACCATCCTGGACGAGCACCTGCGTCGCGCGCAGGTGACGCGCGACGAGCTACTCCAGGCGCTGCGGGAGCACGGCGTAGCGCGGGCGGACGACGTGCTGTTCGCGGTGCTCGAAGCCGACGGGACCATCAGCGTGGTCAGGACTGACGACATGAAGCCAGGAGAGAGACCGCACCATAGGATACGGGCAATACGACGGAACCAATGAAGCCCACTGTGCGTCTGCGCGTCTAGTCGTTGCCTTTCCTGCCCGTCTCCCATCTGTCTATTAGATTTCCTGTCACATGACCGCCATTCAGGTCCGTAAGACCGCCGAGGAGCCCGGCGCCGCCTCCCTCGCCGTCACCGTGCCCGTGGAAGAGGTGCGAGCGGCCGAGGAGCGCGCCGCCTCCGCGTACCAGCAGCGGGCCCGCCTGCCCGGGTTCCGCCGGGGGAAGGCGCCCACGGCTCTGATCAAGAAGCAGTTCGCCGACGACATCCGGCAGCAGGCGCTGCAGGAGATGATCCGCGACAGCTGGAAGGCGGCGCTGGCGCAGGAGGGGACCGCGCTCAAGCCGGTCGCCGACCCCCACGTGCACAACCTGAAATGGGACGCCGGCGCCCCGCTGACCTTTGAGTTCCACGTCGAGGTGCGCCCCGAGCTCGCGCTCGAGCGCATCGGCAAGTTCCACCTGAAGCGGACGGTCGCGAAGGTCACCGAGGACCAGGTGCTGGCGCAGCTCACCGCGCTGCGCGAAGAGAAGGCGCCGTGGCTTCCAGTGGCGGCGGGCGAGAAGCCGAAGCTCAAGGACCTGGTGCAGGTGACGATCGCCGCCCGCGAGGGAGACACCGTGAAAGACCCGCAGCCTTACCAGCTGGTGCTGGGCGAGGGGCGGGCGATCCCCGAGGTCGAGGAGCGGATCATGACGCTCCAACCGGGCGAGACCGTGGACGCCACGGTCCGGTTTCCGGACGACTTTCCCGACGAGTCGAAGCGCGGCCAGACCCGCGCTATCCGCCTGACGTTGCACGAGGTGAAGCGCCAGCAGCTCCCGGAGCTGGATGACGCGTTCGCGCGCGAGGTGGGCGACTTCGATTCGCTCGAGGCGCTGCGCAAGGCGGTGCGCGCGGACCTGGAGAAGGAATCCGAGCGCGACGCCGATGCCCGGGTGCGCCGGGACCTGGTCGACCAGATCGCGCAGGCCAACCGCGTGGTGGCGCCGCGGCCCCTGGTCGAGCGCGCCATCTACGTGTACGCTCAGGTGTACGGGGTTCCCGAAGAGCGCATGCCGGAGTTCGCGCGCGAAATGGGGCCCGCCGCGGAGACGCAGGTACGGCGGGACCTGATCCTCGACTGGGTGGTGGAGCACCACGACCTGCGCGCCACCACCGCGGAGCTGGACGAGCGGATTCGCGAGGTGGCCGCGCGGCGGGGCATGCCCGAGGCCGAGCTGCGCGCCTCGCTCGAAAAGGAGAAGCGGCTGCGCGACCTGGAGCGCGGCCTCACCGAGGAGAAAGTGTTCGCGTTCCTGCTGTCCCAATCCACCGTGGAGCCAGCGTGACTACGAAGAGCCAGATCTACCCGCCCTATATCATCGAGCGTTCGAGTCGCGGCGAGCGGACCTACGACATCTTCAGCCGCCTGCTGCTCGACCGCATCGTGTTCCTCGGCACGCAGATCAACGACGAGGTGTCGAACATCATCATCGCCCAGCTCCTGTTCCTGGACGCGGACAACCCGGAGCGGGACATCTATCTGTACATCAACTCGCCGGGCGGGATCGTGTCGTCCGGGATGGCCATCTACGATACGATGCAGTTCCTGCGCGCCCCGGTGAACACCATCTGCATGGGAATGGCAGCGTCGATGGGCTCGTTCCTGCTCGCCGCCGGTCGCAAGGGGAAACGCTCCGCACTCCCGCACGCCCGCATCATGATGCACCAGCCCTCGGGGGGCACCCAGGGCACGGCGGCCGACATCGAGATCCAGGCGCGGGAGATCCTGTACCTGCGCGGCAAACTCAACGAGCTGTATTCCAAGCACACGGGACGGCCGGTCGAAACCATCGAGAAGGACATGGACCGCGACCGCTTCATGTCTGCCGAAGAAGCCAAGGAATACGGGCTAGTTGACCACGTAATCGCGAACTTCCAGGAGATCGACAACGGGAAGAAAAAGTGACGGCTTGCGCCGGCCACCCGACTTTCCCATACTAGAATCAGAAATCAGATGTCCCACGATAAGCACCTCCGCTGCTCCTTCTGCGGCAAGTCGAAGGACTCGGTCCGGAAGTTCATTTCCGGGCCGTCCGTCTACATTTGTAATGAGTGCATCGCGCTCTGCAACGAGATCCTGGCGGAGGACGAGGAGCGGGAAGTCTCCGAGGCGATCACGCAGGTCCCTACGCCCGCCGAGATCAAGGACGTGCTGGACCAGTACGTGATCGGCCAGGAGAAGGCCAAGAAGACCCTCGCCGTCGCGGTCTACAATCACTACAAGCGCATCAACTCGCACCAGGGACGTGAGACGGAGGTCGAGCTCGACAAGAGCAACATCCTCCTGATCGGGCCTACCGGTGTGGGCAAGACGCTGCTGGCGCAGACGCTGGCCCGCATCCTCGACGTCCCCTTCACCATCGCCGACGCGACCACCCTCACGGAGGCGGGGTACGTCGGCGAGGACGTCGAGAACATCCTGGTGCGGTTGCTCCAGGCCGCCGACTTCAACGTGTCCGAGGCCGAGCGCGGCATCGTCTACATCGACGAGATCGACAAGATCGCCCGCAAGTCGGAGAACCCCAGCATCACGCGCGACGTGTCGGGCGAAGGGGTCCAGCAGGCGCTCCTCAAGATCCTCGAAGGAACGGTGGCGAGCGTGCCTCCCCAGGGTGGCCGCAAGCACCCGCAGCAGGAATACATCCAGGTCAATACGAAAGACATCCTGTTCATCTGCGGGGGCGCCTTCGACGGCCTGGAAAAGATCATCGAGTCGCGCACCGGGCGGCGGCAGATCGGCTTCACCAAGGAAGAAGTAGCCAAGGGGACGGTGGAGAAGGTCAAGAAGAACCCCTTCATCGACGTCGAGCCCGACGATCTGCTCCGCTACGGCCTCATCCCCGAGCTGGTGGGCCGGCTCCCCGTGGCCGTGCCGCTCGACTCGCTCGACGAGGACGCCCTGATCCGCATCCTGATCGAGCCCAAGAACGCCCTCTCCAAGCAGTACCAGAAGCTGTTCGAGCTCGAGGACGTGCGGCTGACGATCGAGAAGGACGCCCTCAAGGCGATCGCCCAGAAGGCGATCAAGCGCGGCACGGGGGCCCGCGGCCTCCGGGCCATTCTCGAAGAGATGATGACCGATATCATGTTCGACCTGCCGAGCCGCGACGACGTGCGCGAGGTCGCGATCACGTCCGAATGCGTCACCGACGGCCGGGCCCCCCTGCTCGTGACCGAGCGCGTGCGCCAGAAGAAAGAAGCCTGACCGCAGCAGGCCCCCCCCGGTTCATCGGCTCCTTTCCCCGGGCCGACGCTGTTCTCGATCCTCCCCTCCCCGAAGTCGCCCTCGTCGGCCGCTCGAATGTCGGTAAGTCGAGCCTGCTGAATGCGCTGGTCGGCGCCCGGATCGCGAAGACGTCCGGGACGCCGGGGAAAACACGGATGATGAACGTGTATCTGCTGGCGGGGCTCGGGGCTCGGGGTTCGGGCTTAGAGCCCCGAGCCCCGCTGTACGTTCTCGACCTCCCCGGCTATGGCTACGCGCGCGCAGCGCAGACCGACCGCCGCGCGTTCCGACTCCTCCTTACTCATGCCCTCGAGCGGCCGCGCCTCGCCGGGGTCGTGTGGCTCCTCGACGTTCGTCGCGAGCCTTCGCGGGATGACCGCGCCATGCAGGATCTGCTCGCGGCGCGGGGCACACGCGTACTGGCCGCGGTCACGAAGAGCGACAAGCTGCCGCGCCGCCAGCGCGACCACCGCACGCGCGGGCTGCGCACGGCCCTCGCGCTCGATCCCGATCAGTTGATCGTGACGAGCGCGCGGGAGGGCGAGGGCGTGCCGGAGCTGCGCCAGGCGGTCGCGGCGCTCGTCGCCCCTCAATGAGCGAACGGCGTCCAGCCCAGCCCTGTGTCATGTGACAGCGGTCCGGGATCCCGGTCACGAGCGCGCCCGCGAGACCCCAGGCCGGCAGTCCCTCATCCACGCCTCCAAACGGAACGATCTAGCTGAGAATGGATATCACCAACGGATTCCCGAATGTATAGCTCGGAATTCCAGCGGTCTAGGAAGTTATTGTAGTGCCTCATGAGGCCAGGCCCGTGAATCGCTTCAGCACGGCAGCGCTCGTGGCGCTGCTCCTGATCGCCGTCGGTGCCGTGAGCTGGACCCTGCAGCTCAATCGCCGGCTGCGCGACAGCGAGCGGGAGCGTCGCCGCGCGGCCGACGAGCTCAATCGCCGGCTCTCGGAGCTGTTCTCGCTCCAGGAGCTGTCGTTCGTGCTGTCGGGCTCACTGCAGCTCGACCGCATCGTGGAACAGGTCGTGCGCTACGCGATGCGGTTCCTCGACGCCCAGGGGGCGCTGGTGGCGTTGACCCCGGACAGCGAGGCCAGCGCAGCCCGAGGCCTGGAGGGCCGCTCGCTCGAGGTCACCGCGGCCGAAGGCACGCTGGCGGTCCTCGCCGGACGGCGGATCGGCCCGGACGATACCGGGCTGGTGGCCCGTTCGCTGGGCCGCGAGCGGATCGAGCTGGTGCGCAACCCCGACGAGGGGGGAGAGCCTACTCGGCTGGTCGAGGGCGTCGACGCCACGGCGGCCGCCGCCGTGCCGCTGCGCGCCCAGGGCGAGGTGGTGGGGACGCTGGTGATCGCGAACCCGCGCGGCGGCATGTTCGCGCCGGAGGACATTCGCCTGCTGTCGACGGTCGGGACGCACGCGGCCATTGTGATCGCGAACGCGCGGTTCTTCGAGATGGTGCGGCGCGCCAAAGAGCAGTGGGAGACGGCCTTCGACTCACTGAGCGAGGGCATCGCCGTGGTGGACGACGCCGGACGCGTGCGGCGCGCCAACCGCTCCCTCGCCGAACTGCTGGGCGCTCCGATCGCGGAGGTCATCGGCCGCGATCTGGCCACGGCGCTCGTCGGCCCCGCAGCGTCGGTGCGGGACCTGCTCACCGCGGCGCGGGCTGGCGATCGCGTCCAGCCGATCGTGCTGCGCTCGCCCATCCTGAACCGGACCATCCGTGTCACCACGGCGCACATCCCGGCGCCGGCGTACGACCAGAGTGTGGTGGTGCTGGTCGAGGACGTGACCGACCAGCAGGCCCTGGAGTCGCACCTGATCCAGAGTGAGAAGCTCGCGGCGGTGGGGCAGCTGGTGTCGGGCGTGGCCCACGAGCTCAACAACCCTCTCACCTCAATCGCCGGCCTGTCGGAATTCCTGCTCGAGCAGAAGGAGCTGCCCACGAAGGACCGGGGCCATCTGCGCGTGATCCACGAGCAGGCCGATCGGGCCGGGCGCATCGTACGCAACCTCCTGACGTTCGCGCGCCAGGGTCCGACGGAGCAGGTGCCGGTAGACTTGAACGACGTGATCCAGCGGACCCTGCTGCTCATGAGCTACGACCTGACGCTCAAGGACATCGCGATCGAGAAGGACCTCGCGACGCTCCCCCCCGTGCTGGGGGATCGCCATGCGCTGCAGCAGGTGCTCCTCAACCTGCTCAACAACGCGGCGCAGGCCGTGAGCGAGAACCCGCCCGGGCGGCCGCGTACCATCCGGCTCATGAGCTGGTTCGACGACCGCGTGCGCATGAAGGTGACCGACTCCGGACCCGGGATCCGTGACGATGTGCTGCCGCACCTGTTCACGCCGTTTTTCACCACCAAGGAGCCCGGTCAGGGAACAGGGCTCGGGCTCTCGATCACCTACTCGATCGTCGAAGCGCACGGCGGACGGATCACCGTCGAGCGGCCGCTCGAAGGGGGAGCCGCCTTTCTGGTGGACCTGCCCGCCGCGCCGAAGGGAGCGGCGGTACACCCGACGCCGATTCCCGAGGCCGGGCCCCCCCCGCTGCCGCGGGCGAAGCGCAGCATTCTCCTCGTGGACGACGACCCGGCGGTACGACGTTTGGTAAAGGCACTCTTTGGACGGGAGGGTCACACCGTCGAAGTAGCGCGCAACGCTCAGCACGCGCTCGATCTCGCCCGCACCAAGACCTACGACCTGATCCTCGCCGACGCGCAGGCGCGGGCGCGCGACCATCTGTTCGTGTCGCGGCTGGTGGAGGCGTACCCGGCGCTCAGGCACCGGATGCTGGTCGCGACGGGGGACGTGCGCGCTGGGGCGGACGATGCGCTCACCCAGCTGGGGCTGCGCTACGTCCGCAAACCGTTCAACCTGCGGGATCTGCGCGACGAAGCGGCCCGCGTGTGGGCCAGTGCCGTAGCGTGATGACCCTCACCGCAGCCGTCACATCGGGAAGCTCCCGGTGCTCGCTCGCCAGGAGATCGTACAGCAGCCGATCGTAGGGTCGGCCGTCCATCCAATGGCGCCAACAGGCGCAGAACGTGGAGCAACAGCCGGACTGCGGGGACAGGTGCGGCTAGCGCCGCTCGCGATTGGACCGGCGCGAGCGGCGCGCGCTCGCCGAGCGCGCATGCGCGACGGTGCTGTCGTAGGCTTCCGACGGCCACCCGAGCGCCGCCAGGTTCACCGCGCCGCCCGGGGCGAACTTCACGCCTTCGCGCAGCAACAGCGCGCGCTGCACAACGGAGCTGTGGTCCGCTCCGGAGAGCGAGATGCGGCCCGCCGCGTTGAGCACGCGCCACCAGGGAACATCGGAGTCTTCGCGCAGAGCGGAGAGCGCCCACCCGACGGTGCGGGCGGCGCCGGGCCGGCCGGCGAGGCGGGCCACCAGGCCGTAGGTAGCGACGCGGCCCTTGGGGATGTGGCGCACGACGCGGTAGATGCGGTGGTAAAACGGATTCACGGGCGCTCGGTGCCTGTGGGGGTGTCCACTCGGTACGCCCTACGATACCCGAAGCACGTCCTCCAGCAAGCCCGCGTCCCCGGACGCGAGGATTGACAAAACGTCCTCCAGTGCTCTGCGCTCCCGGGGCCAGGAGTACCGCGCCGCCGCCTGTGCCGGCGCGAGCCACTCGGCGCGATCGTGCTCCGGCGAGCACCGCGGCTCGGCCGCGCTGTCCACCAGCGCGGCGAACACGGGAATCAGGGCGATTTCATCGGCGGCATGTCGATAGAAGGCCTCGACGCGCGACAGATTGTAGAGCCGCAACGGTGTGAGACCCGTTTCCTCGCCGATTTCGCGCAGCGCCGCCTGCACCGGTGTCTCGCCCGGCTCGATATGCCCGTGCACGGTCTCCCAGGACCCCGGTGAACGGCCGCCCGCGGCGCGCCGCAGCGCCATTACCTCGAGCGACCCGGTGGACAGGCGGCGCAAGACGTACGCGTCAACGAACGACACGGCGAGGGACGTCACGCCAACGGGAGAGAGCAGAAGGGACAGGGGCGATTCAACGACGTCGGCCGAGTACCGCCTCCAATCGCGCCGAGAGGGCCCGCGCGCGGAACGGCTTGGTGAGGAAGTCATCCGCGCCGAGCTCGAACACCCGGACTTCATTGTCCTCGTCGCCCTTGGCGGTGAGCACGATGACCGGAATGGACGCCGTGGCGGGGCGCGAGCGCAGGTGCGACAGCACGCCATAGCCGTCGAGCCCGGGGAGGTTCAGATCGAGGACGATGATGTCGGGCCCGATGCGGTCGATCTGATCGAGCGCCTGCACGCCGTCGCGTGCCTCGGCGACGTCGTAGCCATCCCGCTCGAGCAGGTCGCGCATCACCTTGCGGAGGCTGTCTTCGTCGTCGACCAGCAGCACTTTGACCGCCGGGAGCCCGTGTGGTCCGGAGCGGCGTGGCGGAGCCGGCTCCTCCAGGAGCTCGAAATGGTCGGTGAGCGCCGGCTCGGTGGCCCGCTCGGACGCGAGCCCCGCGCCCGCATGAGGCGTGAGCTGCGGTTGCGGGCGCGCGCCTGAGCGGCGGACCGGCGCGGACGCCTCAGGCGGGCCTTCGTCTTCGTGCGGGATGTCCACCACCCGCGTCAACTCGTCCAGCGTCGACTCGCCGCGGAGCACGTGGGCGAGGCCTGAGTCCCACAAGCCCTTCATGCCGCCGCGCCGGGCGGCCCCCGCGATGTGCTCCGCAGTCTCCCCCGCCGCGATGCGCCGCTCCACCTCGGGCGTGACGGTGAGCACCTCGACGATCGAGAAGCGCCCGCGATACCCCGTCATGGCGCAATCGGGACACCCCGCCGCCCGATACAGCGGCGTCCCCTTGGGGACCCACTTTCGCAGCCGCTCGGGCGGGGCTTCCATCCACACTTCCTTGCACGTCGGGCAGAGCTTGCGCATCAGCCGCTGCGCCATCACACCCCGCAGCGCGGCGGCGATCTTGTACGCTTCGACGCCGATGTCCACCAGACGGGTGACCGCGTTGGCCGCGTCGTTGGTGTGCAGGGTGGACAGCACCAGGTGTCCGGTGAGCGACGCCTGCACCGCGATCTGCGCCGTCTCCCGGTCGCGGATCTCGCCCACCAGCACCACGTTCGGGTCCTGCCGCAGGATCGATCGCAACGCCGCCGCGAAGGTGAGGCCGGCCTTCTCCTGCACTTGCACCTGCACGATGCCCTGCATGCGGTACTCGACCGGGTCTTCCACGGTGACGATGTTCACGCCCTCGCTCTTGATCTGGTTGATGCACGAGTACAGGGTCGTGGTCTTGCCGGAGCCCGTCGGGCCCGTCACGAGAATGATCCCCTCGTGGTTCTCGAGCAGCCGGATGATTCCCTCGTTTTCCCCGGGGTTCAAGCCCAGCGAATCGAGAGACTTCACCGTCGCGCGCGAGTCGAGAATGCGGATCACGACCTTCTCGCCCAGCGCGGCAGGGAGGGTCGAGACGCGCAGGTCGATCGGCGACCCGTTCACGAGCACGCGCGCGCGGCCGTCCTGGGGCCTGAGCCGGTCGGCAATATCGAGCGCCGACATGATCTTGATGCGCGAGATCAAGGGCAGACCGGCCTGGCGCGGGATCTTCATCACCTGGCGCAACACGCCGTCGATGCGGTAGCGCACCGCCACCCCGCCCTCTTCCGGCTCGATGTGGATGTCGCTCGAACGCTGCAGGATGCCTTCCGAGATGATCAGGTCCACCAGGCGCACCACCGGCGGCTGGCTCGCCTCGGCCTCAGACGCCGTGATCTCGTCAGGGGACGGCTCGTCCTGCAGCACCAGCTCCGTCGACGTCTCCATGCGCTCCAGCAGCTTGTCGACGGCCTTCTCCGGGCGGTACATCTCGTCCAGCTTCTCGGCGATCTTGGACGGGGCGAGCAGCAGCATGCGGATCTCGCGCGCCGTGGCGAACGCCAGCGCCTTCTCGGCGTCCAGATCGAACGGATTGGCGGTGGCCACCTCGAGGTAGGAATCGGTGGCGCGCAGCGGCAAAATGTGGTAGCGGCGCGCGACCTGCTCGGGGACCCGCTCCTTCGCCGTGGGGTCAGCTTTGTCGAGCTCAGCCAGCTTCAGCCGGAAACGGGTCGCCAGCGCCTTCAGGATCTCCTCATCGCTGACGACCTTCTGGGCGACCAACGTTTCCCACAGCGTCGCCTGTGGGGCGGCCTTCTCCCGCAGCTCGGTCAGTCGCTCCGGGGTGAGCACGCCCTCGAGGGAGTGCGCCAGCCACTCGTCCGGGAAGTTCGTGTCGGCCATGTGACTACCAAGGTAGTGAAGGTTATGGAGGTTGGGGAGGTTGCCTCCACCGCCCTCCACCATCCTCCACCGACCTGCCTTACAGCACCCCCCAGAAATCCCGCGTCACATCCAGCGCCACCCCGACGCGATGGGTCGCCGTACCCAAGCCCGCTTCGCACCGGAACACGCCGAGCCATTCGAGCCCTAGGCCGAGGGTGACGCGTGCGCCAGGGGTGGCCTGCCAGGGCGTCCCGGCGACCGGGCGATCAGCCCACCCGACCGCCGCGAACGGCGCGAGTGTGAGCGTGCGCGGCGTCCGCGCGTACGAACCCACGGCAAGTGACAGGAACGGCACGGGCACGCGCCACTCGACGTGCAGCAGGGCCATCCGTTTCCCGCCCCAGGCGCGGAACGGATCTCCCAGCAGCGTCCCGCGCCCGCCCAGCACGAACGCGCGGTACGACGGGAGGTCCGCGCTCGCGACACCCCCTTGAGCGCGCACCAGCACGTGCGTGTCGCCGGCGGGGAGCAGCACGTGGCCCGCCCCCGCCAGGCGGAGATAGGTGTTCCCGCCGTCCAGCCGCCCACCCTCGAGCACGGTCTCCAGATGAAGATCGCGTCGCACCGCGAAGCCCTCGCTGCGCCGCTCGAAGGCGAGCTGCACCAGATCGGCGGACGGGCCACCCAGCGCAGGATTGGACCGAAAGCTGCCGTTCGCGGGCGTCGCGACGACGGCGAGCGAGTCGAACGATTCGCGTGCCACCGCGGCGCGCCATTCACCTCGCACGCCCACGCCGTGGTGGTAGGTCACACGCGCGCCCGCGGCCAGGTAGTAATCGCCGTAGTCGCGCCCGAATTCCTGGGACGCGAACGAGTTCTGGAGCGGCGCGATGACGGGCCAGTCGCCCACGTCGCGCACGTCGCGGTATCCGCTCACTTCCAGGGCGCTCCGGCCCGCCCGCTCGATCGCGCTCACCGCGCCTTTGGCGCGATGGTCGGCGAATCCATAGCTCGCGCGCGCCCGCAGCTCACGCCGTTCACCGCCCCCGCGCATTACGATGCCCGCGCCGGCAGCCAGCCCTTCGACCCGGTTGGCGTGCAGCAGGTCGGAGAGGCAGCGCACACCGAGGCGATACGGCTGCAGTCCCGAGAGAGCCCGGCGTCCCGCGATCTCCTCGACCTCGGCGCGGACCCGCTCGAGGTCGTCGCGACGCACTGGCTCGGCCACACCCTCGACGGCGGCCGCGAGGGGCTGTTTCCAGGGGAACGAGTCGCGCTCTGCTTGGGGAAGAAACGTGATCTCGTCGCCTGCGAACCAGCTCGGCGCTAACCCCAGGTTGAACGCATACGTGTCGATCTCCCAGCGGGCGCGGATGATGCCCCGCACCGGCACGTCCAGCCACGTGGCGCGGCGGCGAATCTCGATCTCCTGGCGATAGGGCAGCCAGTAGCGCCGTTCCCACAGCGCGTTGTCGAGCACGATGCTCACGTCCTCCAGCGAATGATCCAGGTAGGCGCGCGGCGTGAAGTTGAACGCCATCCGGACCAGGTCCGCCGACGCGGCGTCGAGATACAGCGTGCCCACGATGCGGGGGACGCCGAAGTTCTTGGGACGCACGCGCAGCGCCACCACCCGCACCTCACGCTCCGGAAACGCGATGATGGTGGTGTCGCCGAGCGCGAAGTCGTACACATCGAGTCCCGCGGGCGAGAGCGGGTGCGGCACGTCGCGCACTTCGTCTCCCTCGCCCAGCCGGATCAGGGGGCCGAAGTTGTTCTGGATGATGCCGAGGTGGTCGCGGTGGTAATTGATGTCGGTGGGGAGCTGCGCCTGGTCGCGCCAGCCGATGACGCGCTGCTTGCTGCTCGCCGGGGCCCTCCAGTACACTTCCAGCTCCAGTTGGTCCGCTTTGACGAGCCGCGGGGGGTCGGCGAGCCCCGCGCCGAAGGCGCCCAGAAAGAAGAGGAAGCCGTGAGCCTCGGCCTTGTAGTCGTGCAGCGTCGTATCGGCGGCGGCGCCGGTGCGACGCAGCGCCGCCTGGCGCGCCAGCGCCAGGCTCGCGTCCGAGTCCCACGTCTGGGCGGCGACCGGACGTGTCAGGGCCAGCCCGCCCCCGAGCACGGCGGCCACGAGCGCGGCGCGCATCGCGCCGAAATCTTGCGGCGTCCAGCGGTGCGGGCAACGGGGCATCTCCCCTCTACCCCGTTCGTAGCCCGATGAGCGACGCCCGCGCGGACTTCCTCGCCCGCGCCGAGCACGGAGGGGGGGGCATGGTTCCGGTCGTGCGCGAGGTGGTGTTGGACGCGGACACGCCCGTGGCCGTGTTGGCGAAGGTGGCCCGCCCGCCGTTCGCGTTCCTGCTCGAGTCGCTGGTCGGCGGCGAGCGCTGGGCCCGCTACACCTTCCTGGGCACGGAGCCGAGGGAGGTGTGGCGCTGCCGTGGTCGCGCCATCGAACGGTGGACCAAAGCCACCGGCTGGGAGGAAACCGGCACCACGGACGACCCGATCGGCGACCTGGCGCAGCGCCTGCGCGCCCTGCCCACCGCTCCCCTCCCCGGCACCCCCGCCCTCCCGGGCCTGCCGCGCTTCACCGGGGGCGCCGTCGGCTATCTGGGCTACGATCTGGTGCGCACGGTGGAGCGCCTCCCCCATCCCCCCACCGACACGCTCGGCGTGCCGGACGGCGTGATGATGATCGCCGATACGCTGGTGATCCTCGACAACCTGTACGGTCGCGCCATCGTCGTGGCGAACGTCGAGGTTCCCGCCCGCGCCAGCGGGGCCGCCCGGCTGCGTCTCTACGACGAGGCGGAAGCGCGGCTCGATGAGATCGGGGCGCGGCTCTGCGGGCGCCACGAGCTCGAGCCCCTGGTCCTCAAGGACGGCATCCCGCCGGTCGCCACCGCGTCGCGCTACCCGCGCGCCGCGTTCGAGCGCGATGTGGCGCGCATCCACGAGTACATCATGGCCGGTGACACCTTTCAAACGGTCCTGTCGCGGCGTCAGGACGTCGCGGGCGCCGTCAATCCGTTGCTGCTGTATCGCTACCTCCGCGCCCTCAATCCCGCGCCCTACCTGTTCTACCTCCAGCTCGACGACTGCGCCCTGGTGGGGAGCTCACCCGAAGTCCTGGTGCGGGTCGAGGGCGGCGACGTCACGGTGCGGCCGATCGCGGGGACGTGCGCGCGCGGCCGCACGCAGGAGGAAGACGAGGCGCTCGCCAAGGCGCTGCTCGCGGATGAAAAGGAGCGCGCCGAGCATATGATGCTCGTCGATCTGGGACGCAACGACGTGGGGCGGGTGGCTCGGTTCGGCAGCGTGCGCGTGACCGATCTGGTGCAGGTCGAGCGCTACTCGCACGTGCAGCACCTCGTGAGCGAGGTCCGGGGACGGCTGCGCGACGGCTACGACGCGCTCGACGTGTTCAAGGCGTGCTTCCCGGCGGGCACCGTGACCGGCGCGCCCAAGGTCCGCGCCATGGAGATCATCGACGAGCTCGAGCCCGAGCGGCGCGGTCCGTACGCCGGGGCGGTGGGGTACGTCGGCTGGGGCGCCACCACCCTCGACACGGCGATCGCGATCCGCTGCGCGCTGGTGCAGCAGGACCGCGTTGCGGTGCAGGCCGGCGCCGGGATCGTGGCCGACTCCGATCCGGCGCGCGAGTTTCAGGAGACGGAGCAGAAGGCGCAGGCCGTGCTGCGGGCGCTGGCCCTCGCCAAGTCTTCCTAGGGGTTATCTTTTCGCCTGTGTTCAAGCTGCTGAGCACGACGGGCGAGCAGTCCATCGACCTGCAGCCCGGACGCGTCGTGGTCGTAGGGCGGGCGGTCACGAGTGACGTACCGATCTACGATCCCACCATCTCGCGCCGTCACGCGGAGGTGTCCCTCGCCGACGGGGGCGTGAAGGTCAAGGACGTCGGCTCCTCCAACGGCACGTTTCTGAACGGCGCTCGCATCAGCGAGGCGCTGGCCACCGAGAACGACGTCATCACGTTCGGCAAGGTCGCGTTCCGGGTGAAAGCGGTCACGGCGCCGGCGCGGCGCCCGGAGGTGGTCCCGCCCCCTCCGGTCTCCGGCGAGTTCGCCAGCCCGAAGCCGGCGGGCGGCACCATCGTGCGCCAGATGCCCGTGAGCGTGTCGGGCGGTGTCCCCGCCATCGTCACCGCCACGCCGTCCGGCGCGTCGCACTTGAAGGTCACGGCCAAATCGCTCGAGGAGCTGCGGGAGAAGAAGCTCGAGCTGTTGCTCGAGATCTCCAAGGAGCTCTCCAAACAGCAGGAGCTCGATCGGCTGCTCGACAAGGTCGTCGAGTTCACGTTCCAGGTGATGAACGTCGACCGGGTGTCGATCCTGCTGCTCGAGGAGCGGACGGGCGAGCTGGTGCCACGTATCTCCAAGGGCCGGACGGCACAGTCATCCGCGTCGAAACACGTGCCGCAATCGATCGCCCGGCGGGTGGTGGAAGACCGGGTGGCGATCCTGTCGGACAACACGGCGGCCGACGAGCGCTTCAAGGGCAAGTCGATTCTCATTCAGAGCGTGCGCAGCGCCATGTGCACACCGCTGATGGGCACCGACCAGAAGGTCCTGGGCATCCTGTACGTCGACAACCTCACAGCCACGCATTCGTTCTCCGACGACGACCTCAAGTTCCTGATCGCTTTCGGCTCACTCGCCGCGGTGGCGATCGAGAACTCGCAACGCTCGGAGCGGCTGCGGCGCGAGGCGCTGGTGCTCCAGAACTTCCAGCGCTACTTCGCCCCCAACCTGGTCGCCCAGATCGTCCAGCAGGAGGGTGCGGTGCAGCTGGGCGGTCGCAAGCGGCCCGTCGTGATCTTCTTCTCGGACATCCGCGGATTCACGCCGCTGTCGGAGACGATGGGCCCGGATGACATCGCCACATTGCTGACCGAATACTTCACGGAGATGGTGGAGATCGTGTTCGAGCACTCGGGCACGCTCGACAAGTTTATGGGCGACGCGATCATGGCCCTGTGGGGCGCCCCGCTCGACCACGAAGACGACGCCGACCGCGCCATGTCGTGCGCGCTGGATCAAATTGCCGCGCTCGAAAAGCTCAACGAGAAGTGGAAGGAGCAGGGCCGGCCCGAGCTCGGCATCGGGGTCGGCATCAACTTCGGCGAGGTGTTCGCGGGCAACATCGGGTCCGACCGCCGGCTCGAGTACACCGTGATCGGGGACGCGGTCAACACGGCGAAGCGGCTGTGCGACTCGGCCGGCCGCAACCAGATCCTCATCTCCGAGCCGTTCTACAAGCTGCTGAAACAGCCCCCCGAGGTCGAGACGCTGGAGCCGATTCAGGTCAAAGGAAAGACCAACAAGATCCCGGTCTACCGCGTGAAGCGGTAAGGCACCCCGAACCGCGCCAGCAGGTCGAGCACCAGCCGCAGCGGCAGGCCCATCACCCCGAAGAAGTCGCCCCGGATCCCCTCGACCAGCGCCGCGCCTTTTCCCTGGATCGCGTAGGCCCCGGCCTTGTCGAGCGGTTCTCCGGTCGCGACATAGTCCTCGATCATCGCGTCCGAGAGCTTTCGGAACGTCACGTCCGTGACGTCGAGCGCGTGCTCGAGCCGCCCGTCCTGGGCCACGGCCACGGCCGTCAGCACCTGGTGCTTGCGCCCCTGCAGGCGGCGCAGCATATCGACCGCCTCCGCGGCGTCCACGGGCTTCTCGAACACGCGCCCCCGCAGCACCACCGTCGTGTCGGCCGCCAGCACCGGGGCCCCGGGCTCCCGCGCCGCCACCGCGCGCGCCTTGTCGCACGCAAGCCGGGTCACGTACGCCTCGGGCTGCTCCGCGGGGTCACGCGACTCGTCCACGTCCGGAGCCACGGCGCGGAACGGCAGCCCCAGCATCTCGAGGAGCTGGCGGCGCCGCGGTGAGCCGCTCGCGAGGATGATCACTTTTCCAATATCAGCGTGACAGGTCCGTCGTTCACCAGTTCGACCTCCATCATCGCCCCGAACTCACCAGTCGCAACGAGGGTATCGCTTCCCGCCCCCCGCTCCTTGAGGAGCGCGACGAACTTCTCGTACAGCGGGATCGCCACTTCCGGCCGCGCCGCGTCGATGAAGCTGGGCCGGCGGCCCTTCGACGCGTCGCCGTACAGCGTGAACTGTGACACCACCAGCAGGGCGCCACCCACGTCGGCCAGCGCGAGGTTCATCTTCTGCTCGGCGTCGCCGAACACCCGCAGCCCCAGGATCTTGTCGGCCATCCAGGTGAGCGTCTCGTCCGTGTCGCCCGGGTGAAAGCCGGCGAGGACGAGAAACCCCACGCCGATCTTCCCGGTCATGCGCCCGCCCACGCGAACCTCGGCGCGCGAGACGCGCTGGAGCACCACTCTCACCGCCCCACCCCACCCCGTTGCACGTTCCCCGTTGCACGTTCCACGCCCCCGGTACACGGCATCGCGCAACGTGCGACGTGCAACGTGCAACCTGTCACTCGACCGTCACGCTCTTCGCCAGATTCCGCGGCTGATCCACATTACAGCCCCGCCGCACCGCGATGTAATACGCCAGCAGCTGCAGCGGCAGGACTGTGAGAACCGGTGTCAAGAGGTCCAGCGTCTCCGGGACCTCGACCTTGTGGTCGGCGAGCTTCGCCAACGCCGAGTCGCCTTCGGTCACGACGGCGAAGACCCGGCCGCCCCGTGCCTTCACTTCTTCTACGTTCGAGACCACCTTCTGGTACACCGCGTCCTGCGGGGCGATGAACACCACCGGCATGAGGTCGTCGATCAGCGCGATCGGGCCGTGCTTCATCTCGGCCGCCGGGTACCCCTCGGCGTGGATGTAGGAGATTTCCTTGAGCTTGAGCGCCCCCTCGAGCGCCACCGGGAAGTTGTAGCCGCGCCCTAAGTACAGCACGTTGGTGGCCCGCATCATGCGCTCCGCGATGCGCTCGACCTCCGGCGCCTTGGCCAACACCTGCTCCACCAGCTCGGGCAGCCGGCCCAACGCCCGGACCACTTCACGGCCCTGGAGAATCGACAGCGCGCGCAAGCGGCCCATCTTGAGGGTGAGCAGCGCCAGCGCCGCGATCTGGCTCGTGAACGCCTTGGTCGAGGCCACGCCGATCTCGGGCCCGGCGTGCAGATAGATGCCGCCGTCCACCTCGCGCGCGATGGTCGAACCCACCACGTTCACCAGGCCCAGGGTGCGGGCGCCGCGCCGCTTCGCCTCGCGCAGCGCCGCCAGCGTGTCGGCCGTCTCGCCCGATTGCGAGATCCCCACCACCAGCGTGCGCTCGTCCACGATCGGGTTGCGGTAGCGGAACTCCGACGCGTACTCGACCTCGGACGGGATGCGCGCCAGCTCCTCCATCATATACTCACCGATGAGCGCCGCGTGCCACGACGTGCCGCACGCCGTGAACACGATGCGATTCACTTGCAGCAGGTGCTCGTCGGGAATGTTCAGGCCGCCGAGCCGGGCGGTGCCTTCCTCCTCGAGCAGATGGCCGCGCAGGGCGTTGCGCAGGCTTTCGGGCTGCTCCAGGATCTCTTTGAGCATGAAGTGCGCGTGCCCGCCCCGCTCGATGGTCGCCAGGTCCCAGTCCACCCGGGTGATGGCTTTCTCCTTCTCCACCGCGTCGAGATCGAGAATGCGATACTCCGCCGGCCGTACCACGGCCACGTCGCCGTCGTCGAGATACACGACCGAGCGCGTGTGTGCGAGCACCGCCGACGCATCGGACGCGACGAAATTCTCGCCCTGCCCGATGGCCACGAGCAGCGGCGAGCCGCGGCGGGCCGCGACGACCGTATCGGGCTCGCGCGTCGACACCACGGCGATCCCGTATGTACCCTCGATCTGGTGCAGCGCGCCGGCGACGGCCTCGACCAGCGGCGCCGGGTGGCGCCGCGCCAGCAGCTCTTCGATCAGATGGGCGAGCACTTCGGTGTCTGTCTCCGAGCGGAACACGTGCCCACGCTTGGTGAGTGCGGTGCGCAGCGCGCCCGCGTTCTCGATGATCCCGTTGTGGGCGAGCGCCAGCGTGCCGCCGCAGTCGGAGTGCGGATGGGCGTTGACGGTGTTGGGGGCGCCATGCGTCGCCCAGCGCGTGTGGGCGATCCCCGCCCGGCCGGCGGGCAGGGTCTTCCCGAGCTCCTTCTCGAGTACCGCGATCCTGCCCGGGGCCTTGTGCACCTCGATGCGGCCGTCGGCGACCAGCGCGAGCCCGGCGGAGTCGTAGCCACGGTACTCGAGCCGCTTCAGGCCCTCGAGCAGCAGCGGCGCCGCCTGCCGCGGCCCGGTGTAGCCTACGATTCCGCACATAGGCGCCGCCCCTCCTCGACCAGGGCCTCCGCCGCCGGGCGCGTCGGCGCCTCGGCGATCAGCCGGATGATCGGCTCGGTGTTCGACGGTCGTACATGCAGCCAACGATCGCGCCAACCGAGCCGCAAGCCGTCCTGCGTATCCGCAGTCGCGTCCGGAAAATGTCGCCGCAGCGCCGAGTAGGCCGCGTCCAGCCCCCGTTCCGCGTTCCGCGGTCCGCGGTCCGCCTTCGCCTTTACGATCGTGTAGCGCGGCGCCCCCATGACAAGCTCGCTCACCTGCTTCCCGCTCCGTGCGAGCAGCTCGAGCAGCAGCGCGGCCGCCACGGGTGCATCACGGCCCGCATGCAAGGCGGGATACATCACGCCGCCATTCCCTTCCCCCCCGATCGCAGCCGCCAGCCGCAAGATGGCCCGCGCCACATGCACTTCACCGACGGGCGTGCGCACCACCTCCGCGCCGAACTCCCGAGCAGCGTCTTCCACGACGAGGCTGGTCGAGAGATTGCAGACGACGACGGTCGCCCTCGGTCCGCCCATCCGCCCATCCGCCCGTCCGCCCAACACCGACCGCACCGCGAACGCGAGCGTATAGTCCTCACCGATCGGCGTGCCATTCTCATCGACGATCGCCAGCCGATCCACGTCGGGATCGACGGCGATGCCGACCGCAGCGCCAGAGCGCCGCACCAACGCCGACAGCTCGCCCAGGTTCTCCGGGATCGGCTCGGGCGAGCGGGGGAACCGGCCGTCCGTCTCGAGGTTGATGCCGGTCACGCGGCAGCCCAGCCGCTCCAGCAGGGTGCGCATCACCGGTCCGCCGGCGCCGCGCACCGCGTCCAGCGCGACGGGGAACTGCCGGGCGCGAATCCGATCGACGTCGAGTATCGGGAGTTTGAGCACGGCGTCGAGGTGCCGTGCGACGGCGCCGGGATCCGCCGTAACCGTCCACGTCCTCCCCCGCCTTCCACCATCCTCCACCGCCAACTCCGCCACACGTTTCCCATCGGCGCCGTCCAGGAAGATGCCGTCCGGCCCGATGAATTTGAGCGCGTTCCATTCGATGGGATTGTGGCTCGCCGTGATGGCGATGCCGCCGCCGGCGTGGTGATGTTCGACGGCGAGCTGCACGGTGGGGGTCGGCACGATTCCCACGGTCACCACATCGCAGCCAGCGGCGCCCAGGCCGTCGATCACCGCGCGCTCGAAGGCGGGGCCGGACTCGCGGGCGTCTCGGCCGACCACCACACGCTGCGTGCGGGTCCTGGCCCAGCGGCCGAACGCCGTTCCCCAGCGGGTGACGATCTCAGGCGTGAGGTCCTTGCCGACGATGCCGCGCACGCCGGAAACGCCGACCATCAATGTGTCGGTCATGGCGCCAAATCTAATCCGAGGGAAGCGGGCGACGCGTTGTGTTGGGAGATGGCGCAGGCAGGTGCAATGGCTGGATTTCGGGCGACGCAACCGGGAGCGCCGCCGGGTCGGGAAACGCGGCGCGGAACGCCTCCACCGCCGGCGCATGGAACTGGCGGTTGCGCCCCTCCTCGAGTTCCTGCAGCGCCTTCTGCACCGACAACGCGGGACGGTACGGACGCACGCTGGTCATCGCGTCGAACGAGTCCGCGACCGTGACGACGCGGACTTCGACGGGGATTTCGCCGTCGTGCAGGCCATCGGGGAACCCGCGGCCGTCGAGCCGCTCGTGGTGGGAGCGGACGATGGCGAGCGCGGCCGGGACGTCGCGCATCAGCGGCGCCAGGATGCGTGCCCCGATCACCGGGTGCTCCATGATGTGGCGGTATTCGGCGTCGCTGAGCTTCCCTTCCTTATGAAGGACCTGCTCGCTGACGCCGATCTTGCCGATGTCGTGCAGCTCGGCACCCAGCGTGATGACTTCGATCACGTCCTGCGGCAACCCCATCACGCGAGCGATGCGGGTGGAGTAGTTGGCGACCCGCACCGAGTGGCCGCGCGTATAGGGATCCTTCTCTTCGAGGAAGTGCACCAGCGCCTGGAGCCGCTCGAGCGACAGCTCCTCGATCCGGCGCGCCTGCTCCTGCACCCGCCGCTCCAGGTTTTCGCGGTAATCCTCGAGCTCTAGCTTCAGGCGGCGCTTGTCGAGCGCCTGCATCACCCGCGCGCGGACCTCGTCCAGATGGAACGGTTTGGCGACGTAGTCCAGGGCGCCGAGCTGGAGGCACGCCACGGCGCTCTCGACCTCCGCCACGGCGGTGACGACGATGACGGCTGTGTCGGGCCACCGGGCGATGATTTCGCGCAGCAGGGTGACGCCGTCCATCTGCGGCATCCGCAGGTCGGAGATGACGAGCGGCACCTGCTCGTGCTGCAGCATCTGCAGCGCTTCGGTGCCCGACCCCGCCTCCACGCACGTGAACCCCTCGCCCTCGAGCAAACGCACGAGGACACGGCGCAGGCGTGGCTCGTCGTCGACGACCAGGCACTTCACCGAGTTCGGCTGCGGCATCGTGCGCGTAACGTAGTAGTCGCTTGCTCGGCGCGGAAGGCGCCCTTACGTTCCCGCCATGACCGAGATCCAACACGACGACCTCACGGCGCGGTTTGCCACCCGCGCGGTGCACGCCGGGAAAATTCCCGACCCGCTCGCGGGCGCCGTGATGACGCCGATCTATCAGACCTCGACCTACATCCAGGAAGGCCTCGGCCGGCACAAAGGCTACGAGTACGCCCGCACGCGCAATCCCACTCGCGAAGCGCTCGAGCGCAACGTCGCGGCGCTCGAAGGCGGGCGCCACGGCTTCGCCTTCGCCTCCGGGCTCGCCGCGGTCGATGCGGTGCTGAAGCTGCTGGCCAAAGGGGACCACGTCGTCTGCGGCGACAACGTGTACGGCGGCACGCATCGCCAGATGACGCTCATCTGGGCGCGCGTCGGACTCGACTTCAGCTTCGTGGACGCGACCGACACGCGCAACATTGCGGCAGCCGTCACGCCCCACACCAAGATGATCTACGCCGAGACGCCCACCAACCCGATGATGCGGCTGTGCGATCTCGCCGCCGCAGGCGAAGTAGCGCGGCGCGCCGGCGCCCTGTTCGTGGTCGACAACACGTTCGCGACGCCGTACTTCCAGCGGCCGATCGAGCTGGGCGCCGACATCGTGCTCCATTCGACCACCAAGTACCTGAACGGGCACAGCGACATGGTCGGCGGCATGCTGGTCACGAACAGCGGCGCGATCGCCGAGCGGCTGGGATTCATCCAGAACGCGGCGGGCGCCGTGCCGGGACCGTTCGACTGCTGGCTGGCCCTGCGCGGCACCAAGACCCTGGCGCTGCGCATGCGGCAGCACGATGCCAACGGGCGCCGCATCGCGGAGTGGCTCACCAAACACCCCAAGGTCGAGCAGGTGTACTATCCCGGCCTGCCGTCGCACCCCCAGCATGATCTCGCCTGCCGGCAGATGAAGGGTTTCGGTGGGATGATCTCCATCGAACTGGGCTCGCCGGAGCGCGCGCGCGCGTTCGCCGAGCATACCAAGATCTTCGCGCTCGCGGAGTCGCTCGGCGGTGTGGAGAGCCTGATCGGTCACCCCGCATCGATGACGCATGCGAGCGTGCCGCCCGATATGCGCCGCAGCCTGGGACTCACGGACTCGCTGGTGCGGCTGTCCGTGGGCATCGAGGACGTGGACGACCTGATCGCGGACCTGGACCGGGCGCTCGCGGCGGGATGAGAGCCGAAACAAGAGGAGCGTAGCCTCGTAGTTGGGGCCTACCCTCCAAACACGAGCAGGAGCACGTTATGACCGACCCCAACAATCTGCCGGCGGCTCGCCCGCGCCGGATCCTCACCCAGATCGCCCCGGTGAGCTGGGAGCACCCCGCCGACCGTGCGGCGCTACAGACGCTGCGCTCCGTGCCCGGGTTCGACCAGGTGGTGAAAAAGATCGTCGGCTTCTTCGGGGAGCGCGGTATCCGCCTGCTGTTCCAGGCCAACGCCGTGCGCGTGGGGCCCACGCAGTTCCCGCGCATGAACGCGCTGTACACGGACGTCCTGACCTCGCTCGACTGGTCGGTCCGGCCCGAGCTGTTCGTGTCGCAGACGCCGTTCGTCAACGCCGGCGCCTACGGTATGGACCGCCCCTTCATCGTGATCAACTCGGGCGCGCTCACCCTGCTCGACGACGACGAGATGCGCGTCCTGCTGGGCCACGAGCTGGGGCACGTGATGAGCGGTCACGCATTGTACCACACGATCCTCGTGCTCATCGTGTTCGTCGGGATGAATTTCCTTCCGTTCCTCACCGGGATCGTGCTCGCGCCCATCGAGCTCGCCCTGCTCGAGTGGTACCGCAAGAGCGAGCTGTCGTCCGATCGAGCCGGCGTACTGGCGGCGCAGGACGCGCCCGCCGCGATGCGCATGTTCCTCAAGATGGCCGGGGGCGGCAGCATCCAGCAGCTGGACCTGAACGCCTTCCTCGAGCAGGCGCGGGAGTACGAGGAGTCGGGCGGGGCGATCGACCGGGTGTTCAAGATCCTGAATACGTTGCCTCAGTCGCACCCCTTCAACACGCTGCGCGCCGCGGAGCTGCACAGCTGGATCGAGCAGGGACACTACGATCGCGTGCTGGGAGGCGAGTACACGCGGCGCGGACCCGAGGCCGAGCAGCGACCCATCGACCGGGACATCGACGAAGCACGCGAGCACTATATGAAGGAAGCGAAGGCGGTCGTCGACGACGTGGTAGACACTGCCAAGCGGGCCGCGCAGGCCTTTTCGGACGCCTTCAAGAAGAAGTGAGGATCCTGGTCGTCGGCGGGGGCGGCCGCGAGCACGCGCTCTGCTGGGCGCTGAAGCGCGACACCCCCGACGCCGACCTGTTCGCCGCTCCCGGTAACCCGGGCACCGCGCAGCTCGGCGAAAACTTGGATGTAGAGGCTCTAGAGGTCGAAAAGGTCGTAGAGGCCGTAAAGGCACGCGACATCGACCTCACCATCGTAGGACCGGAAGCGCCGCTCGCCGCGGGGTTGGCGGACGCGCTCCGCGCGCAGGGTCGCGCGGTGTTCGGACCCAACCGCGCCGCTGCCCGCATCGAATCGTCCAAGGCATTCGCGAAGGACGTGATGGTGCGCGCGGGCGTTCCCACCGCCGCGAGCCGCACGTTCACCGCGCTCGACGCCGCCCTCGCCTACATCGACCGTCACGCCGAGCCGCTCGTCGTCAAGGCGTCCGGGCTCGCCGCCGGCAAGGGCGCCGTGGTGTGCGCCTCCCGCGCCGACGCGTCCCGCACCGCGCGCGCCATGCTCGCCGAGGGGGCGTTCGGCGACGCGGGCCGCGAGGTCGTGATCGAGGACTTCCTCGAGGGCGAAGAGCTGTCGGTGCTGGCCCTGACCGACGGCGAGCGCCTGCTCGTCCTGCCGGCGGCACAAGACCACAAGCGATTGGGCGAGCGCGACACGGGACCGAACACGGGCGGCATGGGCGCGTACAGTCCCGTCGGCATTGCGACGGGGAGCCTGCTCGAGCGTGTACGACGGGAGGTGCTGGAGCCGACGCTGCGCGAGCTGGCGGCACGAGGGGCGGCATATTCGGGTGTGCTCTACGCCGGGATCATGCTCGCGCCCGACGGCACGCCTTGCGTCCTCGAGTTCAACTGCCGCTTCGGAGACCCGGAGGCGCAAGCGCTGCTTCCCCTGCTCCCCGGACTGGCCCATCACCTCGCGGCTATCGCCACCGGAGGCTGGCGACCGCGGGAAGCTACGCTGACACCGCCCCCCCCCACCCACCGTGCCGCGGTTGCCACGGTGCTGGCGGCACCGGGTTACCCCGACACGCCCCAGCTGGGCGGTGCGATCAGCGTCCCGCGCGACGTCGAACCGGGCACGCTGGTCTTTCACGCGGGCACCGCCCAGGACGCGGACGGGACGCTGCGCGTCCGGGCAGGCCGCGTGCTCACCGTCACCGGGCTGGGCGACAGCGTGGCGGCCGCGGCGCAGCAGAGCGCCCGGGCGTGCGAACTGATCACGTTCTCCGGGAAGACCTACCGCCGGGACATCGGCTGGCGCCAGATCAAACGCGACGAGGAGCGTGCCGGAACTCCCTGAGGTCGAGACGATCGTGCGTGAGCTGGCGCCGCGGCTCGAGGGCTTCAAGATCGCGCGCGTCCGCCTTGCGAAGACCGACGTGCTACGCCGGGTCTCGAAACCGCGGCTGCTCAAGACCCTCAAGGGGAATGTCTTCGAGCAGATCACCCGCCGCGCCAAGCACGCCGTGTTCCGTCTCACGACCGGCCACCGCATGGTGGTGCAGCCGCGCATGACGGGTTCGCTGGTCGTGTACGACCGGCCGCTCACCAAAGACGAGGCGAAGTACGCCGTGCTCACCTGCACGCTCGAGGACGGCCGGCTGTTCGTGTACCGCGACGTGCGTCGCCTGGGAACCGTGTGGCTGCTCGACGCGAACGGTTGGGCGGCCTACACCGGCCGCATCGGACCCGAGCCCCTGGAGGAGACGTTCACGCCCTTCGTGTTCGCCGACCGCCTGGCCGGCACGCGGGCCGCGATCAAGAAGACCATCATGGATCAGCGGCGGGTCGCGGGGGTGGGCAACATCTACGCGAACGAGGCCTTGTTCGAGGCGGGGATCGATCCGTCGAAGCCCACGAGCAAGCTGTCGCTCGACGAGTTCGCGCGGCTGCACGCGGCCGTCACCGGCGTACTGGAGCGGGCGGTGGACGCCTCGGGCACCACGGTCCGAGACTATCGCACCGGCACGGGCGAGTCAGGCCGGTTTCAGTTCGAGCTCAAGGTGTACGGCCGAGGCGGCGAACCGTGTGTGCGGTGCGGCAAGAAGCTCGTCACCACACACACGATCGACCTCCGGGCCACGACGCTCTGCCCGAACTGCCAGCGCTAGTCGACCCGTCGGCGCACGCGATGCGAGGGGTGGCTCCACGAGGATCGTAGGATTCCACCATCGGGCCGACCGGCGAGCCGCGCAAGTGAAGCAATCTGGCGCCGCCGCCGTATTGCTCTGAGTCGAAATCGAGGCGGTTCGGTCGTCGTATAAGGTGAAGGGCGCCGGCGGGCCCTTCACGACCAGGCGGCTGCGGTTGACCCAGCCGCCCGCGACGGTTTAGTTCACCGTTTCCTGACGGCCACACCCTCTTCCCGAGCGCCCGGCGTTCGGTAAACTTTCGGGCCATATGAAGCTCTCAGAAACCGCTATCCGTCGGCCGGTGCTCGCGAGCATGCTCTCG